>NZ_JBSSBV010000010.1:0-76487 GCF_054059115.1 Thermostichus sp. MS-CIW-26 | reverse complement strand
CACATTCATCCCGACCCTGCGCAATCCTATCGCAGTGGAAAGAAGTTTAAGTGTGGACACTGTGGATGGGAAGGGGATGCGGATTTGAATGGTGCAAACGTAATTGCGCTCTTGGGGGCTGCCGTAAACCAGCCTGGAGGTCCGGGCCTGTTTTGTTCTCTGGTAGGGCAGAGCAGGCTCAGGGCTACTGAAAGCCCGCTCCGTACCGCTTAGCGGTCGGAGTCGGGTAGTTTACCCAAATTCCTGTTCGATGATCCGCCATCGGGCAGTGATCACGCCTGGCTCTAGGCTGAGGCGGCTGACGACAAGTTCCAGGGCTTGGTCGTCGCGGGTCTGGGTGACTAGCTCTGCTTCGACTTTGACCAGATTGGGCTTGTCCTCCAGGTCTTCGCTGTAGAGGGCACGCAGTTTGAGATGGGTGGGAGCTATACCCTGCAGGAGCAAGGCGCGGATGTGGGCCTCTGCTTGGCTTTTGCAGATGAACGAACACTCATAGACCAGTTCCAGTTCTGTGCCTTTCAAAGGCTGCTGGTTGATGCGGTAGCCCAGTGGACGCAGCACAACGTTGGAGATCAACACAGCTGCGGCCCCAATGGCAGCTTGGGGAATGTACCCCGATCCGGCAAAGGCTCCCACCGCGGCTGCACACCAGATGGTGGCGGCAGTGTTCAGGCCACGGACGCTGGCTCCTTCCTTAAGAATCACGCCCCCGGCCAAAAAGCCAATCCCCGATACCACTTGGGCCGCAATACGGGTCGGGCTGCTTTCATCAGGGGTGAGAACCGAGAGCATGACAAACAAAGCTGCACCCGTGGCCACCAGGGTATTGGTGCGCAAGCCGGCCATGCGCTGCCGCCACTGTCGCTCCAGGCCAATGAGGGATCCCAGGACAAAGGCAACGGCCAAACGCAAGGTGAAGTCAATCCAGGTCATGCTCCGGTTCTCGTGAAAGGATAAAGTTTAGCCATCCTCATCTGGGATCCCAAGGGCAGTGGCTTCCTGTTGCAAGGTTTGCCAGAGGGCTTCCAGTTGAGCAAAGGCGGATTCTGGGGCCAGCTTACCACCTGTTTCTAAAGCACAGGTTATGCCCACCCGATAGGCATACTGCTGCAGCCGTGACCGAAATTGAGCAGCAGCCAAGGGAGATAGAACTTTCAAGGTCATGGCACACCTCCTAAATGTTTGCTGTAACCCTTCGTTGGTCAAAGGACACCTCGTAAAAGTGCTCTGCGCCGCCGTCGCGATGGCCTTGTGGCGAGACTCTGAAAGGCTGATTTCTCAAGAAGGGCTGGATTATTCGTTCCTGGAACGCGCTTTGCCGGTGAGGTGCCCCCTGGATCCAGCGCCGGCGCAGCCCTAGAGCTCCACTTCAATCCCGACTAGCCAAGCCACCAGGGTGAAATACACCCAGAGGCCGGTGAAGTCTTTAATGGTGGTGATAAAAGGATCCGCTCCGGGAGCGTGGTCAAAGCCCAGCTTTAACATCACCCAGGGCAAAATGGCGCCCAAGATAGCCCCCAAAGTGAGGACAATGGCCAGAGCCAAGCCCACCGCTAGACCCAATTGTGGGATCCCATTGGGTGCCCCCTGCCAGAAGTAGGCAATCACCCCAGCCGTGGCCCCCAGGATCAGACCGATAATGCCACCAATGCTGGCTTCCCGCAGCAAATAGGGGAAAAACTGCCGCACGTTGATGTGGCCCCAAGCCAAGCCACGGGCAAAGATGGTCGTAGATTGGGTGCCGACATTACCGCCCATATCCATGACCAAGGGGATGAAAATAGCCGCTGCCGTCACTGCTTGCAACACTTCCTCAAAGGTTTGGATCACTCCCCCCACCACCATGCCGCCAATCAAGGTGATGATTAAAAACGTGATGCGCAGGCGGACGGCATACCAACGGGAGCCTTTAACCAGGCGCTCGCTCCAAACCTTGTCTCGGCTGAGCAAGTTGCCCACCCCTGCTTGGGCCAGAGCGGCGTCGGTGGCTTCTTCTTCCACCAAGTTGATGACATCTTCAAAGGTGATATCTCCCACCAAGCGCCCTTCCGTATCCACCACCGGAATAGCCGGCAAGCCGGAATCTTTGAGCAAACGAGCTGCCTGGAGATCCCGGTCGGTAACCCGAGCAAAAGTATCCGATCCCTCAATCAGCTCCCGAATGGGCAAATCCGGATCTGCTTTCACGAGGCGCACGGTGCGAACCAAACCTTTGTAGAACCGCTGATCGTCCACCACAAAAATCACATCCAGCTCATCGTCTCCCAGTTGAGAGTCCCGCACGCTGGCCAGAGCAGCCCCGACGGTGATGGTATCCCGTACCGACAAGTAGCGCAGGTTCATCAGCCGACCGGCACTGCGCTCTGGATAACCCAGCAAGATATTCACTGCTTCCCGAGCTTCTGGGCTGAGGTTGGCAATGAGGCGCTTGGTTACTTTGGCCGGCAACTCCTCAAACAGACGCACCCGCTCATCCGGAGGTAAGGCTTCTACCAGCCGGATCACTTCTGGGCTTTCCATGCTGCGAATGAGATCGGCCTGCTCTTCGGGCCGCAGATACTCAAACACTGCAATGGCTTTGTCTTTTTCCAGCAAGCGGAAAGCCAAAACCCGCTGCCGAGGTGAAATCTCCATCAACTGCTGCACCAGCTCGGCAATGGGAGCGCGGTTGGCCTCTCGCTTGGCGGCTTCCAAGGAAGCAGGGGTTAGGAGATCGCGAAGAATGTTGTGCCGCATGATAAACCTCCGAACGTTGGGGTCAGCCGGGATGAAGAGAACCAGGAGGTCAACAGCCAACCGGTGCTCCGAGGCTCACAGGGAAGCCCTGAAACCCTTGGATGGCCGCGCAGCAAGCCGTAGGTCTAGCGCCAGGCCTCCAAGCCCAGCTTGGATCGCAAGCGCCCAAGCCAATAAAAGGGACTCCAAGGGATCCCCAGGCCTGCGGAAACCCCAAAACCCACAACGGGAAAGTCAAGGGGAATCCCCTCGGAATTACTCCTGATCTCCCCTTTTCTGAACAGGGCTGCACAAACCCATTGCTCAGGTAAGGCTCTGCTCAGCTCATCTGTTCGTCGCCGACTGAGAGAGCCACCCAAGTCAAAAGCTAGCTGGGAAAACTCTCCCACCCCTTCGCGTTGGCGAAACGGGATCCTCTCAAGCGACGACAGAAGCTGTCAGCGGGGAAAAGGAAGACACCAGTAAGAGCCCAATCTTCAAGAACGTGCTCCTCGAAGACCATCCACTGGTGGCTGGCGCTACGACTACCGGAAGCGTCCATGCTGTTGAACGTTTTCCTCCAAAAAGGTTAACCGAAACAACCCGGACAGCCAGAAGAGGATCTCTTCAGCTCCCTTTAGGCTAGTTGCAGGAGTGGGATCCCGTCAACCCTTTTTCTCCAGCTCATCCGGTGAAAAATTGGTGGGGCAGCTGGAGGGGTAAGATCGGGGTGAGCAGCAATAGCCCCCTTGTGGTTCCTCTCGTCTCGACATTGCCCTCAGCCTGACTCAGCAGAGTCTACATCTCGGTGGCTTGCGACCTTGAGCAACCCACGCCCTTCGCCGCCTCTGTTTTGTTAGTGGTTTTTGTTAGTGGTTTGTTGGTGGCCTTGCTTCAATGAGCTGCGCTTCCCATCTCCTACAGGTGCCGATGTCCTTGAGCTTATGGCCTCCCTTCCCCTCGTTGCCGTGATCTTGGGCACACGGCCCGAAGCCATTAAGCTGGCCCCGGTGATCCAAGCTCTGCATGCCAGTCCCCATCTGCGCACCGAGCTGATCTTGACCGGACAACACCGGGAAATGGTGGATCAGGTGATGCGGCTATTCGGTCTGCAAGCGGATCGGGATCTGGCGATCATGCGCCCCCGCCAAAGCTTGACAGACATTACCGAAGCCACCTTGCGGGGCCTGGAACTCTACTTTCAAGAGCAACATCCTCAACTGGTTTTGGTGCAGGGAGATACCACCACCGCCTTTGCGGCTGCCTTGGCAGCTTTTTACCACCGGATCCCGGTCGGGCATGTGGAAGCCGGACTGCGCACCGATGATCTCTACAATCCTTTCCCCGAAGAGGCCAATCGCCGCCTGATCTCTCAGTTGGCCAGCCTGCACTTTGCCCCTACCCCCCAAGCCGTTGACAACCTGAAGCGAAGCCACGTGGTGGGATCCATCCACTGCACCGGCAACACCGTCATCGACGCCCTACTGCAAGTGGCCTCCCAAGGGATCCCCTGCCCCATTCCCGGGCTGGACTGGCAGCGCTACCGTGTCCTGTTGGTTACCGTGCACCGGCGGGAAAATTGGGGGGATCCCCTAACCGCCATCGGCAAGGCTCTGCTGCAGATCTTGGCCGAGTTTCCCGATACCGCCCTTCTCTTGCCCCTCCATCCCAACCCCTTGGTGCGGGATCCCCTGCAAGCCCTGTTGGGATCCCATGAGCGGGCTTTTCTCACTGAGCCTCTGGACTATCCCCTCTGGGTGAGCGCCATGCAGCGCTGTACCCTCATCCTCAGCGACTCCGGCGGCATTCAAGAAGAGGCCCCTGCCCTGGGCAAACCGGTGCTGGTGCTGCGGCAGACCACCGAACGTCCTGAAGCGATTGCTGCCGGCACCGCCCGCCTGGTAGGCACACACCCCGAAAAGATCCTGAAGGCAGCCCGAGAATTGCTCACAGACCCACAAGCCTATGCCCGCATGGCCCAAGCCCAAAACCCCTTTGGCGATGGCACTGCCGCCCGGCAAATTCGCCACATCATCGAGCGGTGGTTTAACCCGCAAAGCCCTCGAGAAGAACAAAGTTAAGAATTAAAAGTTAAGAATTAAATAAGAATCAAAGATGTATAGACCGTTACCGGGAAAACCGTTTCTTTACCTATTGCTCTCAATAAGACAATTAATCTCAATAAGACAATTAATTAAGATAGAAAGCCTGACTCCAATCCAATTGACCCCAGTCCAATCAAGAGCGAGGATGCAAACCATGAGCACGACTGCAACTGCCACCACCGTTGTCCGGGTGCCGATTGTGGATGCCACCCCAGAAAATGTGCAACCCTTCGGCCAACTTATAGGGGACGATGTGGCCAATCCTGGGCTGGGGATCCCCTTTTATCAGGGGCGTGTCCTGGAAGGACAAAACATCGACTTTCAATACACCGGCAGAGCCGTTATCCGTACGGCTAAGATCCTGCCCGGATATCCACCTGTGCTCTGGCTGGAGCGCCACATGCGTATGACCCAGTTGTTTGTCGGCCTGGGGCAAGAGCCGTTCATCATGGTGATGGCTCCTCCCAACCATCCCAAAGAAGCTCCCGATCTCGACAAAGTACAAGCCCTGCGATTCCCTGCCGGGCATGGGCTGCTGCTGCACCTCGGCACGTGGCACGATTTCCCCATTGCCTGCGAGCGCCCCGTTGTGGTGCTAACCGCCAACTCCGAAGAAGTGGTGGAAGCCCTGGCCAGCATGAAAGGTGCCCAGGAAATGAATCAGGGGGATGTATTCAAAATTTCCCTCCCCCAACGGCTAAAAGCGGAGATCCACCTAGAGCTGGTGTAAACTACCCGACATCAACCGCTAGGCGGTACGGAGCGGGCTTTTAGTAGCCCTGCAGTTGGCAAGCCAACCACGAGCCTCTGGGGTGGTTTACAGCACCCCCAATCGACCGTTACCAGTGCCTTAAACAACCGTTTCTGGTGTCCGCAGCATTATTATAGCATTCCTCCCGACATCGACCCTACGGGTACAGTGCGGGGCTCCTGCAATTTCTAGCTGAATGCAAGTCCGGATCCCTGAATCTCTACAGGATGCCAAAGCCTCAGTTCTACAAAGTGGCGCTCTATCAGCCTTTGGCTGGATAGGGAACTCTTCGCCTTAACTGGGCCTTAACTAGGGCCAGACTCTTGTACCGAAACCTCCCTTTGGACCCTTCTTCCCCTGCAAGGGTCTAAGTATTCGAGAACACCTATTCTTACACACAAAAGCTTCGAGACAAGTTCAGAGAGAAATGCCTCTAGGCAAGAAAGGCTACCTGAGATTCTGCCGACAGGCGTCTTTAGGAGGGCCGTATTCAGCGGGAAGATTCACAAACGTCGGCAGCGTTGGCATCTGGAGGGAGTTGCTCTATATTAAATCAGCTAGCATATTCGATATTTGCCAGAATTTAAGTTATTGTGAGAGCTGACATGCCATCCAATTGGTCAGACATCCATCCTCTCAATCCTGGGCAAGGGTTGGGTTCAGCCCAGTCTGCGCCTTCCCATTGGAATGAGCGCCACAGGGGAGAAGGCTCTCATGCCGAGTATGAGAGGAACGGATCTCAGACCAGAGCGGCGGATCGTCCAGAGGAGATCATGCCGAGCAATGCCGCAAAGATTAAGGTTGTAGGCGTGGGGGGTGGGGGTGGCAACGCGGTCAGTCGGATGGCGGCCAGCAACCTTGTGGGCGTCGAGTTTTGGAGCGTCAACACCGATGCGCAGGCCCTTGCCCAGTCCTCGGCAGTGAACCGCTTGCAAATTGGGCAGAAGCTGACTCGAGGCTTGGGTGCAGGTGGTAACCCGGCCATTGGCCAGAAAGCTGCAGAGGAATCCAGCGAAGAAATATCGGCAGCCATCAAAGGGGCAGATCTGGTCTTCATTGCCGCCGGCATGGGGGGAGGCACGGGCACGGGTGGAGCACCCGTCATCGCCCAAATTGCCAAAGCCAGTGGTGCCCTGACGGTGGGAGTGGTGACACGGCCTTTTTCCTTTGAGGGCAAACGCCGCAGCAAGCAGGCCGAGGAAGGGATCCAAGCGCTGCGGGAGGCAGTTGATACCCTGATTGTAATTCCCAATGACAAGTTGCTTTCGGTGATCTCCGAGCAAACCCCTGTCCAAGAGGCTTTTCGCGTTGCTGATGATGTGCTGCGGCAGGGGGTGCAGGGCATCTCGGATATCATTCTCATTCCCGGCATGATCAATGTGGATTTTGCCGATGTGCGCAGCGTGATGGCCGATGCCGGCTCTGCCTTGATGGGAATTGGCATGGGATCCGGCAAGTCCCGCGCCCGCGAAGCCGCCATTACCGCTGTATCTTCGCCGCTTTTGGAAACCTCCATCGAAGGGGCTAAAGGTGTCCTCTTCAACATTACCGGTGGGCCGGATTTGTCCTTGCATGAGGTCACGGTGGCTGCCGAGATCATCGCCGAGGCAGTGGATCCCGAGGCCAACATCATCTTCGGCACCGTCCAAGACGAGCGCATGCAGGGGGAAGTGCGCATCACGGTCATCGCCACCGGTTTCCAAGAGAAAGCCCGTCCAGCCACCATCCCTGCTGCAACCAAAGTTTCTGCCTCCAACAAGTCGGGGGTTCCTAAGCCCACTCCCACGGGCTCTGGGCTGCCGCCTCGACAGCCTCCGGAGCCTGAGCCGCCGATGTCTGGAGGCTTAGATATTCCCGAGTTCTTGCGCCGCCGACGGCCCCCTTCGTAGGGTAGGGTGAAGGTATGCTGGTATCTTGGTGCCGGTTGTTGAGGGTGGGGAGTGCTTTGGGGTTAGGCCATGAACATTGTTGTCTTGGCGGGGGGGCGTTCGGCAGAACGTCAAGTTTCTTGGGTAACGGGTAAAGCCTGCAAACGGGCTTTGGAGGACCTGGGCCATCGGGTCAAGGTAATCGACCCAGATGAGGATCTGCCTCTGCGCCTTTGGCAGGAACGGCAAGCCGGCTGCGACTTCGTTTGGATTGCCTTGCATGGCCCTGGTGGCGAGGATGGGGTGGTACAGGGAATGCTGGACTGGCTGGGCCTGCCCTACCAGGGATCCGGGCCGCTGGCCAGTGCTCTGGCCATGGATAAGCTGGTCTCCAAGCAGATCTTTCGCGCCGCGGGGATCCCTACCCCCGATTGGCAGGTTTGGGACGACCAAAGCCCCCTCACTTGGGCTGACTGTGCGGCAGAGTTGGGATCCCCACTGGTGATTAAGCCCAGCAACAACGGCTCGACGGTGGGCATCAGCATTGTCCGGGATGAGAGGTCATTTGCTCAGGGGCTGGAGTTGGCCCGCTCAGTCTCGTCGCGGATTTTTCTGGAGCGCTATGTTCCCGGAAAGGAGATCACCCTCTCGATCTTGTCCGGCCAAGTTCTTCCGGCCATTGAGATCATCCCCGCCCAAGGCGACTTCTACGACTACGAAGCCAAGTACGCACCCGGTGGCTCGCGGCATTTGATCCCCTGTTCCCTCAGCCCGGCAGGGTTGGCCCGCTGTGAGGCTGCAGGTCTGAAGGCCTACCAGGCGTTGGGGTGCGAAGGCTTGGCGCGGGTGGATCTGCGGGTGGATCCCGAGGAAAATCCTTGGGTGTTGGAGGTGAATACACTGCCCGGCATGACCCCCACTTCCCTCTGTCCCGATGCGGCGGCAGCTCTGGGGTGGACGTTCACCGAGTTGGTGGAGCGAATGCTGCAGGATGCCTTGCAAAAAGCCCAATTGACCGGATCCCGGCATCCTCAAAGTTCATCGGCGACTCTCGGCAACGCTCCCTGAGGCTTTTCCCAAGACAAGAACAAGAACCTTTACCCAGCTCTTTCAGAGAAGGGCAACCAGCAAAAGAATCACCCCAATTCCAACAATCAGTACAGCTCCCCCCAGCCACACCCAGGAGATGCGGGACCTGCTGCCTATGTCGGTTTTCCCGACAGGATTCTCCGGCGCAGGTTCAGGCTTTGAGTTGACCGAATCCGGGGCAACAACTGTTAGATCCTGCAACAAGAAGTCGCCTTTTTTTTCCAACAGAACTGTGGTTTCTTCTGAGGCCAGCAGCGGGTTCAACAAGGGGGCCGTTTGCTCCCACTCGTATTCGGAATGTCCCGACTCACGCCCGTACACCGTGACCTGCTCCAAGCCGGGCAAGCCCAACGCCCTGAGCTCCGCCTGCACCCGTTCCATGAGATGGGGGTAGTCCACTCGGGCCGAGGAGGATCGATTCAGAAGAACGTGTAGATGACCTTGGCGGCGTTTGACCGCGATTTTGACCGGGGCAGCCAACCGAGCCTGCAACGCTTGGGCAATCTCAGCTTCGGTCATGGGGCAACATCCAAGGCATGCGAGTTAATTCTAATACAATCCTAGGGCAACGATGCAGAGGGCTACGGGGGCTCGGGGTAGAATGGGATGCGCGTTGGCGAAGAAAAGCAGAGCGTTCATCTTTTTCTCTCGCCGGATCCCTAGCCGGAAGTTCTATGCAAGAGAAAACCATTGTCCGCGATTACTTCAACTCCGTTGGCTTCGAGCGCTGGCGGCGCATTTATGGTGAAGAAGAAGTCAATTTCGTCCAAAAAGACATCCGCCTTGGCCATGCTCGCACAGTAGAGACGGTGTTGCAGTGGTTGGGGGATCCCTCGGGTTTACGCATTTGTGATGCCGGATGCGGGGTGGGCAGCCTCAGTTTGCCCTTGGCCACCAGAGGGGCGCAGGTGTTCGCCAGCGACATCTCGGAACAAATGGTGAGCGAAGCGCGCCGCCGCCAGCAAATGGAGCTGGGATCCACAGACAACCCACACTTTTGGGTCTCGGATCTGGAGGAATTGACGGGGGAATACGATGTCGTCATCTGCCTCGATGTGATGATCCACTACCCTGAAGCCGAGGCCCTGCGCATGCTAAAGCACCTGACCCGCCTGGCTCGGTCCCGCCTGATCTTCAGTTTTGCCCCCAAAACCCCCTGGCTGACGCTGCTGAAGAAAGTGGGAGAGTTCTTCCCCGGCCCCAGCAAAACCACCCGCGCCTATCAACACCGAGAGGCGACCTTGGTGAGCCAATTAACCGAATGGGGCTGGAAAGTGCAGCAGCGACAAACCATTCGCAGCCGCTTCTACTTTGCTTGGCTCCTCGATCTGGTTCGGTGACACTCGATCTGGTTCGTTAAACGGGAATGAAACATTTTCGTCTAGCTCCCCTCTCCCTCTGGCAGCGAGGCTGGGAGTAGGGGCAGCAGCGTGGAATGCTTGGGGAGTGTCTCAATCTAGTTTAAAAATGACTATAACGATCAGCTGAGGTTATCCAGTTGCTCCAGCAAATCGGGATCCGCCAACTTTTGTAGGGCAAGCCGCGCGTCATCCCGCACCCCCCAATCGGGATCGCGACTGGCGCTGGTCAGCAATTGCCTTGTTAGCATCGTGTAAACAATGGGATCCTCGAGAGCCAGTTTCACCTGTTGCCCCAGGATCCCCAAGCTCCAGGCACAGTTGCCGCGTACCGCTGCGATTGGATCTTGAGCCAAGCCCCGGCAGAGAGCTGCGACCACCTCATCCAATGCCGGGCCAGGCAACGCCTGCGCCTGGGCCAGTTGTCCGAGGGCACTGGCAGCCCACAATCGCACTGCCGCGATATCCCCGGCCAACACTTCCAGCAACACCGGGTACGCCCGCGGATCCTTGGCATTGCCCAACGCCCACACCAAGCCTTTGCGCACATAGCCGTTCCAATCCCAGCGCAAGCCCTCGATCAGCACCTCCACCTCAGCGGGATCCGGATTCCGACCTAGGGCATAGGCTGCTCCCACCCGCACCAACGGGCAGGGATCCCGGACTAGGGCCAGCAGGGGTTTAACGGCGCGGGGTTCTTCGATCTCACAGAAGGCGCGGGCCGCCTGCATCCGCAAATAGGGATCCGGATCCTGCAACTGCTGCAGCATCAGCTCCACATCCACCTCCGGCGGTGAGTGAGGTGGCAGCTCGTCTAGGGGCTCAAGGGGGGAAAAAGCGTCTTCTTGCATGAAAGGGTGCCCAGGTGTTGGCGGAGGGGACGAGGGCAAAACTTGCCCTTCCTCAAGGCAAAAGCCAGAGCCACAACAACCAAACCAGCAGCAGAGTTGCTGCCCATCATAAACTGCCGGGATCCTCCATCTGATCTGCTCTTTCCGGTTAGGATCCCGGCACCCTAAGCAAGTCCGCTCCTTCCAACACCCGCGCCGAGCGGATCACATCTCCCACCTGGATGCGCTCCACCCACTCCATCCCCTCGGTGACGTAGCCGAACACGGCATAGCGCCCGTCCAAAATCGGCAGAGCAGAGAGGGTGATGTAAAACTGGGAAGAGGCTGAGTCAAGTGGGCTAGAACGGGCCATGGCCACCGCCCCCAAACGATGGGGCAAGAGCAACTTACTCAGAGCAGCGGGATCCTGGATCAAGGTGTTGTAGCGGGGGTAGGGTTCCCCACGCAACCGAATTTCTAGGGGGATGGTGCGCAGGCGGTTGCTCCCCGGCTCTGTTGCACCCCCTGTGCCGTCACCACGGGGATCCCCACCCTGCACCACAAAAGGCTGCGGATCCTTTTCCACCCGATGGAAGGTGAGGCCATTGTAAAAGCCCCGCTGAACCAAATCCACGAACTGGCCGCCGGTCAGGGGTGCCGCTTCCCCGTGGATCTCCAGGATCACCTTGCCTACCCCCTCAGCAGTTTGCACCTCCAGCTCCACCACTGCCTCCCCTTGCAGTTGCGGGCGGTCAGCATAGGCCGCCGGGATCCCAGAGGGGGATTCTGAGAGGGGGGGTGTGCTGCGACAAGCCAACAGCCCGAGACAGAGGTATCCCAGAACTAAGCCCACTCCCACTCTGCAGCGGCTCATTCGCCCCAGCTTGGCGAATTTCATCTGCCCCTTCTCCTTCAATCCAATCTCCCACCCTCCAGGCGCTGCTCAACCCAGCAGGGATCCCTATCCAGGTGATTCAGATCCGCTGCGACAGCCCCAACTGCAAGGTAACGCTTTGAGCACCATTGCTCACCCTCACACCGTAGGGGCTGATGGAGGTAACCCGCCACTCTGCTTTCACCGCATGGCCAACAGCCACCTGACGTACTACGTTGTCGATCAAAATCAGGGCCTTGGGAGCACCTGGATCGTGGATCAATCCCACCAGCTTCATTTGCGGCACAGGCTGGGGTGGGATCCGCGCTGGCACCGGAGGCGCAGGTACCCTGGGGGGAGAGGGAAGACCAGCCCCTCTTGAAGCAAGAGGAGCGGCAACAGTCGGCGGTTTTGCCGGTTCGACCAAGACAGCCTTTGCAGAATCCTCAGGTGGAGCTTTGGGGTTTTCATCCACATCAGCAGCAGTGGGAAGCAAGGGCTCCTGGTGAGCATCGGAATGGGAAGAATTGGGTGCCTCAGCCAAGGGATCCCGAGTGGCCTGCGAAAAAACCACCGCCCGCGGGCGCAGGGTCATCCAAAAAGCCAGCCCTGCCACCAAGGTAGCGGCCAAAGCCATACCCAGCAGTAATCCTCCGGCAGCAGAGAAGCGTCGGGAAGGCAGTGGGGGCCGTGTGCCGAGGTAAGGATATTCGCCGGCTTCTGACAGTCCCTCTTCCAAGCTGTTCTCCAAATCCTCGAACAGCTCATCCAACAGAGAATCTGCCTGCTTGACTTGGCCAGACCATGCCCAAGGGGAACGACGGCCTCTGCCCGCTGAAGCATCTAACCCGGACATACAACCTCCCTAGCCTGAGCGGCGGGGATCCCGAGGAGTTGAGACACTCAGCCAACAGTTGCCGTCTATCGCCCAAAGGCTCTCAAAGGAGCCGCATTTCCGGGTACTCGGTCAACAGCGCCTCTGCCGACAGGGTGTCTCCCTCCAACTGCGGCGTCCACAGCACTTCGATGGCCACAATCCGATCTGCCGGAATCGAAGCCAGCTGCAACAGGCACTGCCGCAGATCCGCCATGGAGTTAACTACAGGTAGTGTACCCAAGTTACCACGATACGCAACCAGTAGAGTTACCAGCAGGTACTCGCCAACATCTGGGATCCCAGCAGCAGATCGCTGCAGCGCCGCTTGGGAGACTTGTTGGATCTGGTTGTTGCGGTTGCTGAGGCTTTCGACGCTGAACTTGCTCCGTTCTTGTAAAGAGGCTTGATAGAACAGGGATTCGGCGCGGGAGAGGGGCAGCTTCTCCGCTTGGGCATGGCCATAGGCCCAGTAGTCGCTGTAGCGCATCAAGCCAAGGGTGACCTCTTGCAACAGTTGGCTCAGCCCTTCTGGCGACTGAGTATCCGCCTCCAGAGCCAGGGCGTTCATGTCTTTCTGCAGTTGCCGGGCGCTGGCCAGCAGGCCCACTTTCACCTGCGCAACGGTTACCTGGGGATCGCGAACCCCAATGCTATCGTCCCCTTCTTCGGATCTGATCCCCGAGCGCAGTGTCTGCACCAAAAAGCTACCTGCCCCAATCAAGAGCAGCAGTGTCAGCAGGCCGCCACCCCCTCCCCAGAAAAAGGGCACCAGCAGCGGAAAACCGAAGCCGCCTCCATAGCTGGGGTAGACAGGAGCTGAGTAGTGCGGGCCAATCGAGCGGGGGGCAGAGAACGTCGGAGACCGGAAAGATCCGCCGCCAATGCGACCGCCACTGCGTGCCCAAACAGCGCCTATGGGAGCCAGGGCCAAGGTCAAGGCCAGGGCAATGGCCAGCAGAGGCCGGCAGACGCGACCGATTCGTTTCAGCATGATCACAATGTTTTCGTCCATCACGGGGCTAGTCTTTCTTAATTCTACGCTTTCTCGTTGGCGGGAATAGGGGCGGAAACCGATCCCCCACCCGGCCATCTCACTTGTTCAATTCTTCTGTGTTGATTCTTTGTGTACTGAGCCGGCCAATGACCGTCAACCAATCGAGGCAGAGCCATGCTACGGTCTGGGAGGTTGCCAGGAGGAGGGCAAACAACAGCAATGCAAACTCAGGCTAACGTCCAAGTCGTCCAAGTCGAGGAAAGAGAGCGGGCATCTTCTCCACCCCGTGCCCAGATTCGGCTGTTGGTGGTGGATATCGATGGCACGATTGCCGGGCCTTCCAACCAGGTTTCAGAGCCGGTTCGGGAGGCCATTCAGAAGGCCAAAGCAGCAGGGGTGCGAGTAGCCATCGCTACGGGTCGCATGCATCGTTCTGCCGAGCGGTTCCACTACGCGATTGGGGCCGATATGCCCCTATGCAGCTACCAGGGGGCTTTAATTCGGGATCCCGATAGCCAAAAGACCCTAAAGCACTGGAGCCTGGACTGGCCGCTGGCCGAGGAGTTGTTGCAAGCGTTGCAGGATCAGCCGGTGGGGGTTCACCTCTACATCGATGACCAGCTCTACTTACGGGAGCTGAGCCCTCTCAGTCAGGCCTATGCTGAGCGCTCTCAGGTGCCGTTCCAGATGTTCTCTTCCGCCCAATACGGACGAAGCCCCACCAAGATCCTGGCTGTTTCTGAGGATACCGAGTTCCTGCAGGAATTGCAGGGATCCCTGCGGCGGCGGTATTCCCCTGACCAGCTCTACCTCACCCGTTCAGAGCCGATTTTTCTCGAGGCTACCCATCCGGCGGTGAACAAGGGCAATGCCGTTCGTTTTTTGGCCGAGGAAATGCTGGGGTTGTCGGCGGAGCAGGTGATGGCCATTGGCGATGGCGACAACGACATTGAGATGCTGCGGTATGCGGGGATCGGGGTGGCGATGGGAAATGCCTCGCCTGCTCTCTTGCCCCATGCCGATTGGATTGCCCCTCCTGTGGCAGAAGACGGGGTGGCGGCAGCCATCGAGACCTTCATCCTCAGCTAGGCAGGGATCCCATGCTGGGTCTGGCTTCTTCTCCCTTTCCTGAGGTCACCCTGCGTCCGGCGCAGCAACAGGCGTTGGCCTACCAATCGGGGCCGCTGGGGATCGCCGCCGTTCCGGGGAGCGGCAAGACCTTTATTCTGGAGCTGTTGATCGCCGATTTAATTCTCAATCGGGGGATCCCACCGGAGCGCATCGGGGTGTTCACCTACATGCGTTCGGCGCGGGGCAACTTGATCAGCCGCATCAATCAACGTTTGCAACGGGCGGGGTATCCGGATCGCTTTACCCAGGCCTTTACCCTGCATTCTTTGTCGTTGCGGGTGTTGCGGGAGGCCCCCAGCCGTTGGGAGGAGCTGTCTATTTTGGAGGGATACGAACAGGAGCGGTTGCTCAGCCGCCTGTGCCGCGCTTGGCTCGTCCGCCATACTCAGCTCTGGGAGCCGCTGATCCCCGGCGACAACAACCCGCAAAAGATCGCCCAAAACCGAGCCCAGTTCCGGCGCAGTTTCCAGCAGATGGTGCAGGTGGTCATCAGCAGGGCCAAGAATCTGCGCCTGGGGCCAGAAGTGATCCCCAGCGAGGGCTATCTGGGCTGGGCTGCTCCCATCTACGCCGGTTATCAAGCGGAATTGCGTCGCCTGGGCAAGTTAGACTACGACGACCTGGGCTGGCAAGCAGTGGATTTGATCGAGGGCAGTCCGGAGCTGCGGAAGCAGGTGCAGAACTGGTACGACTACCTGTTCGAGGATGAGGCCCAAGACAGTTCCCCCCTGCAGGAAGAGCTGCTGCGGCTGCTCAGCCAACGCACCGGCAACCTGGTGCGGGTGGGGGATCCCAACCAGAGCATCATGGGCACCTTTACCAGCGCCGAGCCGCGGCTGTTTCGCGCCTTTTGCCAGGCCAGTCCTCAGGTGGTGCTCTTGGATGAATCCAGCCGCAGCGCCCCCCAGATCATCGCTTTGGCCAACCGCCTGGTGGAGTGGGTGAATCAGCAGCACCCCATCCCGGCTTTGCGCACCGCTCTGGCCCCCCAGCCCATTCAACTGGCCACCTCCGGTGGCCAAAACCCCCCGGCCAGCGAGGGTGGTGTGGACTTTCTGCGGGTTGTCGGATCCCCGGAAGAGGAGCTGCAACAGGTGGCGCGGCAGGCCATTGCAGCCGCCCAAGCTTTTCCCGGCCAAACGGTGGCCATTCTGGTCACCACCAACGAGCTGGGGGGCAAAGCCCTCAGCTATCTCCAGGAAATGGGAGCGGAGCGGGTGATCGATCTGTTGCGGGGCAGTCCCAGTCAGCGGCGGGTGTTGTTGCAGCTCAAGGGAATCATCGACTGGTTTGCCCAGCCCACTGCCCCCACTCGCTTGGCTGCTGCTGTGGATTGCTTGGCGGATTGGGCGGGGATCCCACGTGCTGAACTGGGACCGATGTTGAGGTGGATCCGCGCCTCTCTGCCGGAGCGGCTGCTATTTCCCAACTTTGGTGAGGCTCCCGCTCTGCCCGATGGCCCGCCTTGGCAGAACTTGGGCAGGCTGCTGCGCACCCTTGCCGGTTGGCTCCGGGCCGGGCGCTCCCCTTGGCCGGAGGTGCTGAATGTGATCGTTCAAAGCCTCTACCGCAAGCCGGAAGAGCTGTTTGTGGGTCGCTATGTAATCGATCAGCTGGAGCAGGTGCTGGGATCCCTGCCCGAAACCGATTGGCAGGAGATCGCCCAAGAATTTCAAGTGATTCTGGATCACCGCCTCAACAACTTGCCTTCGGAGATCTTCGCCTTCGACCCAGAGCCGGGCAGCATCACCGTTTCGACTCTGCATCGCGCCAAGGGGCTGGAATGGGATCAGGTCTTCATCCCCCAAGTGTCGGCCTACGAGTTTCCCACCCAGTACGGGGAGCGAACCCTGGGGCTGAAGTTTTTGGATGAAGTGGATATGCAGGCAGAGGCTCTGGCTCAGTTGCGACAGCTCAGCCCCAAAGGCGGCTGGGATCTGCAGGCCGACTCGGCCACCAAGCAAGCCTTTTTGGACTTGGCAGCGGAGCGGCTGCGGCTGCTGTATGTGGGCATCACCCGCAGCAAACGACGGCTCACCCTCTCGGTATCCAGCCAATCTCGCTTTGGCACAGAGCAGAGTTCATCTTTGGTGTTTCGGGTGTTAAGTCGCAGTTTTAGGGCCGGTTGACCGGGTGAGTCTCTCGTTCTTCATGGATTGGCAACCTGCTAGCATGGCTAAGCCCGATAGCGCTTGCGCGCCGCCTTGCGGCAATGGGGCAGTCTTTCAGAAGCTATGGATATTCTGCAATGCAACCTCGGCGTATTGCCCGCGAACTGGCCCTGCTGGGGGTCAATCAACTGCCAGCCACGGCGGCCAAACTGAGCGAAAAACAACTGGAGGACTTGCTGCTGGCAGCCATTCGCGCCCTGAGCGAAGAGACCCATGAAACCCTCTCCGCAGCGGCGGCGGAAATTCAACGCAGTGACCGTTTGTTGCACGAGAGCGATCCCCTGTTGTTGGCCGATTCGGATCCCAAAGAAGAGGGTGGATCCCGCTCCGTCACCCTCCGCCTTCATCAAGCCCAACGGCACCTGCAGCGCCTGGAAATTACTCTAAAGGAGGCGAAGGTTCCTGACCCCAATGCCTTACGGGGGGAATTGCTGGAGCTAATCCAGCAGGTGCAAGTGGCCCTCGGCAACGCCGGCCAAGCCTTAGAACACCTGGAACAGCGGCTGCACAGCGTCCGCCACATCTTGGATGAGGCTGTCCAGTTGTCCCAAAGAGCAGTCAACCGGGTGGGCGTTGCCCTGTCCATGCCGGAACTGTTGTACATTGCCCAATCCCAAGAAGTGCGCGCCTACGCTTTGCAACTGTTAACTGCCCTGCGAACCCACAAGGAGGCGATCGATGCTCGTTTGCAAAAGGCTTTGGTGGGTTGGCAATTGCAGCGGGTTGGTCGGATCGAGCGAGATATCCTGCGCCTGGCGGTGGTGGAGATGGAAATACTGGCCAGCAGCCCCGTGAAGGTTGCCATCAACGAAGCTGTAGAATTGGCCAAAAAATACGGGGATCCTGAGGCCGCCGCTTTCGTCAACGGAGTGCTGCGACGGGTAGTGGACAGCCAGATGGAGACCCACCGGGGTCGGGATCCCTCCCTCCCTGGTTCTGGTTCCGGGGGCTGAGCAGATCACTGGGGATCTTCCTTGCCAGGATAAAAGTCGGGATCCATCACCTGCTCAAATGTGTAGGGACACTGGGCAGGCAGATCTGCTTCAGACAATGGCGTTTCTCTCACCACCAACAGGATCCCGTCCTGGTGAGCCTCTTGCAGGGCTGCCGAAAGATCGGGCTTGAGGCTGGGACTGTCTTTGAGCAATCGCTGGATCTGGCGGCGTTGTTCAGTAATCGTTGCCCGCCAACTTTTGCCTCGCAGGTGGGGTTGCAATTGCCACTTCAGCAAATGCCCTACCAGGATCCCCAGCCGGTGCAGCAATTCCCGGCGTTCTTGCCTGCCCAAAGCCTCGATTTCCTCCACCAAGTTGGCGATATCCAGTTGATCCCACTGCCCCGATTTCAGCAGTGCGGCTTGCTTTTGCGTCCAGGCATAGAAGTCGTACTCGTAAAGTTGCATGCTTCATTGCCTAACTGGGCACTGGCCAAGGAGATCTTACTGACCCCGAACTACCCCTTTTTACCTTGAGCTCATTGATTTCCCGGACTAGGCCAAGTCCGGGAATGCTTGCGGAAAGCGGGTTTTGCCGGTTGGTTGGGGAAAGCGGGCGATGAGACTCGAACTCACGACATCCAGCTTGGGAAGCTAGCGTTCTACCACTGAACTACGCCCGCGTAAATCAATCTCAAGTTTAGCAAGCTGAAACCCTTGCTGAATCTAACCTATCACGTTCCCGACCCCTTGAGTAGGTGGGGAGTTGGGGGGGGGCATATTTTGCCCGCAATTTGACCAGCAGGGAATGACGTCGAGAGACAAAGCTATCGTGCATGCTGGGGCAGGGCGAGAGTGGGTTAATCATCTTTCACATGGGATCCCTGGTACAACTGAGGCAGTATTCTGTCTGCGGCCTATGTCCAGCATCCTCCTGCTCTCCGGTAGTCCCAGCACTCCTTCTCGCTCAGAAGCCGTTTTACATCACGCTGCCGGGATCCTGTCCGATCTGGGATTGACCACTCAGTTTGTTTCGGTGCGGGATTTGCCCCCAGAGGATCTGGCACTGGCCAAGTTCGATAGCCCTCAACTCAAGGCAATTCAGCAAAAGGTGGCCCAAGCTACCGGGATCGTCATCTCTGCTCCCGTTTACAAAGCCTCCTATCCAGGTGTGTTGAAGGCACTGCTGGATTTGCTGGATCAAGACGCCTTTACCGGTAAAGTGATTCTCCCCATTGCCACCGGGGGAACCCTGGCCCATCTGCTGTCCATCGACTTTGCGATGAAACCTGTGCTGGCGGTGATGGGGGCAACCCACATCCTGAGAGGGGTTTATATCCTGAGTTCTCAAATTCAGTTGGACGCTGCCGGAACACTACAGCTAGAGGCCGACATCGAGGAACGTCTGCGAGCAGGGCTGCAGGCACTTGTGCAGGCGGTGAAATAGAAGAAATCAGAATTTTGCGGAGACTGGCCGAATACGGGATTGGTGCCCTGGGCCCGGAACCGGTTGCGGCAATCTATTCCGAAAAGTGCATAGGTGATTGCCCAGTCAGGCCCGAGAAGCCGCGGAAGAGCCGACGGCAAGGGATCCCTTTTGCGGGTATGGCCGGATTAAATTTCTATAAATCCCCCAAAAAACCTGCAAAACCGTAAGTTATGATACAGACATAGGATAAATCGTTCACCTCTGCAGTTGGCTCACCAGTGGCCTGGAGCTGTGCAGAGACGGAAGTAGGGGTCTTCCCGAAGGAACGCGCCTCAACTGAATCGCGCCACTCTCTCCGTGGCTTACGGTTCAACAACAACAAACTCAACCCTTCGTTGATGGAGGCGACTTATGAAACTCTCTTTCCGTGGCAACACCTTTGACTACGTTCCCGCGCATACTCAGCTCAGCGATGAGGAGTTGCAAGCTCAGTATCGCGGTCAAACCTTCTGTGTGCACCACACCAGCAAGAAAGCGATGCCTCACCCTCATCAGCCCCTGACCTACCGGGGTGTAAGCTACTGAGGTGAATACTGTTTGCCCTTGTAGGTGAGGTGGGGATCCTCTGGAAATCTCCATAAGGGCTGGATAAAGACCGGGCGGCCCCGTTTGGGGTCGCCTTTTGGGGCAAAACAACTGGAGCAAAACAACACCTCCAGAAGAGATGGCTTAGCCCAGCCAGTTCAGATTCTCAAGCAAGATCGATATCCATCGATATCTTCTCGATATCTTCGTCCGCCAGCTTCTCTCCCCGTCTAGTGACCTGAAGGATTGCGTCGAGGCTGCCTGGGGACAGGTTCTATGTCTTCTGGAGTGGGTTTGCTGGAAGGGTGAGGTGGACCTTGCCAAGGTTGACCTCAAAGGGAGGAGCCAAATCGGTCGCAAGTGCTGGGGGACAGTCAGCAACAGCTGGGCTGTCGGGGGGCCTCAGTGCCCTGAATGCCGGTACCGGGTGCATCGGGACCCAGCCTCAGCCTTGGGAACTGTGCTGGGTGGATTAGAGGTTGTTTTGCGAGCTGGCAGTAGCCAGGGAGGCTGGGGAAGGGAAGCCACCTGTCCAGTCGTTTTGTCGGGGGTTGTAGACCCAGGCAAGTGGCAGGGGGCAGGAATGCCCAGCCGCGAGGTAAGGACTCCGTCCTGCTGACGGGAAGGGAAGCCTGTGCTCTGTCCGCAGGACGAGCGCCGGGAGGATGCCACAGAAGATGGGTGGGTCTTCACCTGCCAACTTGATTCTGAAATGGGAGCGATGCCGAGACAGGGTGCGCTAAGATGCGGTTCCAAGCGATAATGGCCTTAGCAACTTGCCCTACAGGGATCCGCTGCGATGGAAGCGTTTTTCGAGTTTCTCTGGTCGGCTTCGGCCATCTTGCTGGTGATCTTGGTGCTGCTGCACAGCCCTAAGGGGGATGGGTTGGCGGGCATTGGCGGGCAGGCCCAGCTGTTCTCCAGCTCCAAGAGTGCTGAGCAAAACCTCAACCGCATCACCTGGACGGTAGCGACCCTTTTCCTCTCCATCAGCGTGGTGTTGGGGGCGGGCTGGCTCTCGGCAGCCACAGGGCCATAGGGATCCCTTTCCGTGTTGGCGATTTACCTGCATGGATTCGGCTCTGGGCCGCAGTCGGCCAAGGCAACTTTCTTTCGGCAGCGGCTGCAGCAGGTGGGGATCCCTGTTCAGGTGCCCGATCTGAACCAGGACAATTTTGCCCAGCTCACCTTGACCCGCCAGATCCAGCAGGTTTCCAGCCAGCTTGCCGAGATGAACTACCCCCCTGTCACCCTCATCGGCTCTAGCCTGGGGGGGCTGGTGGCTGCCTGGGTTGCCGAACAACAACCCTGTGTGCAGCGCTTGGTGCTCTTGGCGCCGGCTTTTGGCTTTTTAGGCCATTGGCTGCCGCGGCTGGGGGCAGAGGCGGTGGAGACTTGGCGGCGAACCGGACAACTCATGGTGTTTCACTACGGAGAAGGCCGCCCTCTCCCTTTGGAGTACGGCTTTGTCGCCGATGCCCAGCGCTACCCGGATGGGGGGTTACGACGGCCTGTGCCCACCCTAATTGTGCACGGGATCCAAGACGACACCATCCCCATTCAAGCCAGTCGAGACTATGTGGCCCGTCGCCCCTGGGCCCAACTGGTGGCGGTGGAGAGCGACCACGCCCTGACCGATGTGTTGGATCCCATTTGGCAGATCACCAGCCGCTTCTGCGGGTGGGGGATGGAGACGGGGCAGTAGGGTTGTTAAAGGGGATCCCTGTCCCGTGCTTGCCCATTCGCGAAAGCGTCGCGTAGCGATAATGTCTATGCAATCCAAAGTGCTGTGCCTACAACAGGGGAAGGCTGACGTGACTGCCGGCTTGCTCTTCGATATGGACGGGGTGATTGTGGATTCGGAACCAATCCATGCCCGCGCCGGGGCCATTGCCCTGCAACGCTGCCACCTATCCCTGGATTTGGCCCCCATCTCCCTGCAGTTCAAGGGGCGCACCGACCGCGACATGTTCGAGTACCTTGTCCAACACCAGACGGACACCCCACCTGCAGAACGGCCCCTGCTGGTGCAGCGCTTGATCGAGGAAAAGGCCAAGGCTTTTGGCGAGCTGCTGGCAGAGGTACCCCTGGTGCCGGGGGTGCTGGAGTTTTTGGCGGCCAGCCGCCAGCGCTTTTCTGCCCTGGCCGTCACCACTTCGGCCATCCGCCGGGATCAAGCGCAGATTTTCCAGCGCTTCGACCTGCACCGCTGGTTTGACGCGGTGATTACCGCCGAAGACATTCAGCGGGCCAAGCCCGACCCAGAGCCTTACCTGAAAACGGCTGCCGCTGTGGGGTTGGATCCGGCGTTGTGTTGGGTGATTGAAGATTCTACCCATGGGATCCGCGCCGCTAAGGGGGCTGGCTGTTTTGCGGTGGGCCTCACCACGGCTTTCACCGCCGAGGAACTGCGCCACGCCGGGGCAGATGTGGTGGTGGACAGCTTTGCGGAGTTGGCCACACTCCTGTTCGCGAGAGCGTCGCGTAGCGATAACCTGCCTGTGTAGGGAGCCCAGCCCATTCGCGAGAGCGTCGCGTAGCGATATGCCAGCACCCACTTTTTTGCGGCAGGCCCTGGATCGCTATCCGTTTGCTTCGCGGCGACGGGTGGTGATGGGCAGACAGGGATCCGTGGCCACCAGCCAACCTTTGGCGGCAATGGCGGGCATGGAGATGTTCTGGGCGGGCGGCAATGCTGTGGATGCAGCCGTGGCAATGGCGGTGGCTTTGACGGTGGTGGAGCCAACCTCCAATGGCATTGGCGGCGATGCCTTTGCTCTGGTGTGGGAGGGGGGGGAGGAGGGTCAGCTGTACGGGTTGAATGCTTCCGGTCGCAGCCCAGCCGCCCTGACGCCGGAGCGGTACCGGGACCATGGGCGGATCCCCCCCTACGATTGGTTAGCGGTGACGGTGCCGGGGGCAGTTTCCGCTTGGCAGACCTTGCACCGGCGCTGGGGAAAGCTGCCGTTCGAGCGTCTGTTTGTGCCTGCCCTTCGTCTGGCGCAAGAGGGATTTCCGGTCTCTCCCCGGGTGGCCCAACTGTGGCAGGCGGCGGAGTCCATCTATTTGCCCCTGCCGGATCCGCGCCACGAGGCCTTCAAGGCCGTTTTCTTTCCCCAAGGGCGTGCCCCACGGGCTGGAGAGCGCTGGAGCAGCCCCCTGCATGCTCAAACCCTAGAAGAGATTGCCCGTAGCGGTGGGGAGAGTTTTTACCGGGGGGAGCTGGCGGAGAAGTTGCTGGCTTTCTCGGAGGCCACGGGCGGCTTCCTGTCCCCCGCCGACTTGGCTGAGCACCGGGCCGATTGGGTGGAACCCATCCATACGGATTACCGCGGCTACACCGTCTGGGAGATCCCCCCCAACGGGCAGGGCATTGCCGCTTTGATGGCGCTCAACCTTTTGGAGGGTTTTGAGCTGGGTCGGATCTCCTACGATGCCGGCGAGCGCTATCACCTGCAGATTGAGGCAATGAAGCTGGCCTTTGCCGATGTGAGCCGACAGGTGGCGGATCCGGAGTATGTGCGGGTCAGTCCTGCCCAGATGCTGGATAAGGCTTATGCACAGCGGCGGCGGCAGTTGATCGGGAGGGAGGCGATCCCCCTGGCCCAGCCAGGGCTGCCGGAGGGGGGAACGGTTTACCTGGCTGCAGCTGATGGTGAGTTGATGGTGTCTTTGATTCAGTCGAATTTCGATGGCTTCGGCAGTGGTCTGCTGGTTCCGGGCACGGGCATTGCTCTCCACAACCGCGGCACGGGTTTCACCCTGGAGCCCGGCCATCCCAACCAGGTGGGCCCCCGCAAGCGCCCCTACCACACGATTATCCCCGCCTTTCTATCTAAAGAAGGGATCCCCCTCGGCCCTTTTGGTGTCATGGGGGGGGCAATGCAGCCCCAAGGCCATGTGCAGGTGGTGGTGAATTTGGTGGATTACGGCCTGAACCCCCAGGCGGCTCTGGATGCGCCCCGCTGGCGAGTGCTGTGGGATCAGGGGATCCCGCAGGTGGCGCTGGAGAGCACGGTGCCGCCCCAGGTGGTGCGCGAACTCTCCGCCCGCGGCCATGCAGTGCAGGTGGTGGACGCAGAAGAGGATTGCGGTCTTTTTGGCCGGGGACAGATCCTCTTGCGGGATGGGGATCACTTCATTGCGGCTTCCGAACCCCGTGCCGATGGCCTAGCCCTGGCGTGGTAGAGTGCCTAGCTCATCACCATGCCACCATCGATGGCAAAAACCTGTCCCGTGATGTAGGCCGCCGCCGGATCTGCCGCCAAAAAACGCACCAGCCCCGCCACTTCTGCCGGGGATCCCAGTCGCCCCAGGGGGATCTGCGCCAAAATCGGGCCGGGGTCCAGTTTTTCGGTCATTTGGGTGGTGATGAACCCCGGTGCCACGGCGTTGACGGTGATGTTGCGGCTGGCCAGCTCGCGAGCTGCTGTCTTGGTGAGGCCCACCACCCCTGCTTTGGCGGCGCTGTAGTTGGCCTGGCCGGCATTGCCCACCAAGCCCACCACCGAGGTGATGTTGATGATGCGCCCCTGGCGCTGCTTCACCATGATCTTGGCGGCTGCCTTCAGGCAGAGAAAGACCCCCGTCAGGTTGAGATCCAGCACCGCCTGCCAATCTTCTGGCTTCATGCGCAGCAGCAGGGTGTCGCGGGCCATGCCGGCATTGTTCACCAGCACATCCACCCGACCCCACCGCTCCATCACCTGGGCAAACAGGCTCTCCACCGCCTCTGGGCAAGACACATCGGCGGCCACAGGGATCCCTTCTCCCCCCAGGGCTGCGATCTCTTCCACCAGAGACTCGGCTTCGGCAGCGGAGCGGGCGTAGTTGATCGCCACTTTTGCCCCAATGGCCCCCAGGTGCAGGGCAATCGCCCGGCCAATACCTCGGCTGGCTCCGGTGACCACAGCCACCCGGTCTTGGAGGGAAGGCAAAGGGAGAAGCTCAGACATAAGCGGCAGGTTCCTCGTGATTCGGACAGCGTGATTAGGACAGCCGCAACAGTATAGGATGCTTTGGGGCCGTCTGGCTGCCACGGACTTCCCGGCAACCGCCTGCGCCATGTCCGTCCTAACCGCCGATGGCCTCGGCAGGAGGGATCCCGTGGTTCCAAGCGGCCACCCTGACGGCAAGACTTGTTGCTGGAGGGATTCGCATGGCACAAAAGTGCAGGAGCTTTGGGCGTTGCACCAATGGGTGAGCAGAGCCAGATTAAGATCAGAAGCTGGGCCCCATCGCGTCAGCGGGCCGTAGGCCTTGCAGAGGAACTGTCCATGCAAGTGGAGTTTCGCGAGTGCGATCCGGGAAATCTGTGGATCTGGTTTGAGTTTGCCGAGCCGCCGGTCGAAGCTGAGCTGGAGTACCTCAACGAGGTGCTGGAGTCGTGGTACGTGTTGGGCAAGCTGGGGGGATTTAACGCCGAGCGTCTGGTGGCCCAAGAGGCCGAGGTGGATCTGAGCTATCTGGAGTATCCCAACGAATCGGAGCCCTTGCCTTCCCTAATGCACAACATGGGATCCCTGGAAGAGAAGGACAACTGGGCCCGCTGCTGGTTTGATCTGGGCACCGCCGATGCGATGGCGCTGGATGTGTTGATCAACGCCCTGCGCACCCTCAGCCTGGAATACATCGGCCTCAGCCGCGTGATTATCGGCGGGCAAAATGAGGATTGGCCAACGGCGGATCCGGAGGAGATGGATGACATGGATGACTACGATCTAAACGGCTATGTGCGGGATCACAGGGAGGAGGAAGGAGGGCTGGAATAGCGGGATCCCTGCCTACTCCAAGTAGCCCAGCTCTTGCATCTGCCGCACCAAGTCGGCATCGCTTTCCACATTCACCTTGCGAGGAGCCGTGCTAGGCCGCCGGGACTCTGCCCAGCTCACCCAGGCTCTCAGCCCATGCTGTAGGCGAGCCAGCCAAGCCTGGGGCCAGCCGGTCTCCACCGCCGACCCGTCGTGACAGCGTTGCGGATCAGCATCAGGGAGAGAGGACACGGGATCCCCGTCGCCGACCCAGAGCAGATCCCGCAGCTCCGCCGGATCCTGCTCCAAGTTGTAGAGGCTGGGACGATCCCCCGTTTGGATGAGCTTGGTCATCCCCTCATAGAGGGCACGGCGGATGTCGTAACAGGCACGCGCCCGCAGCAGGCTGTCGTTACGGCTTTCCATAGCCCGAATGAGGAGGTGGGGCGGGAAGGCTTCGCTGAGCACTGTTCCCTGCTCGGGATCTTCCCCTGCCAAGGTGCGGGCCAAGCTGAGGCGGGCGACCTCGCGGCGGAGCTTGAGGCTGACACAGGGGGCACCGTTGGGGGAAAGGTTGGGGCTAAAGCCGGCAGCTTCCAGGAGGGTATGGAAGAGGCGGCGGGTGGAAACGGGGGTGGCAATGCGTTTTCCTGCCGGGAAGTGGCCGGGATAGCGCAGGATGAGGGGCACGCGGATCAGCTCTTCGTAGACCACAAAGGCGTGGCCGACGAAGTCGTGTTCTCCCAGGCCTTCGCCGTGATCGGCGACGATGGCCACCAGCGTGTTCTGCTCCAGGCCGGTGTGGCGCAGGGTGTCGAAGACGGATCCCAGTAGGTGATCTTGGTAGGCCACCTCAGCATCGTAGATATCCCGCAGCACCTGCGCTTGCAGTGGAGAAAGGGGCTGCGGCAGGGGCGCCATCCAGCGGTAGGGCTGGGCGTTGTATTGGCGCAAAAAGTCGCGGGCCTCGCGGTTGCTTTTGAAATAGGGGGCGTATTTCTGCACAAAGGGCTCCGGCGGCCAGTAGGGCAGATGGGGCTCCATCAGGTTGACAAAGCAAAAGAAGGGCCGTGCTCCGGGATCCGACCGGCGGCGGGCCATCTGCTGCAGGTAGCGGTTGAGGTCGGCAATCGAGGCGGCGGTGTTGCCTTTGAAGTTGAGCAGGCGGGTCCAGAGGGAGGCAAACCAGGGGTGCAGCGCCAGCTGGAAGAGGGCGTCGGAGCGGGCAAAGGCGTTTTGCACCGGATAGGAGAGCCGCCGCCAAAATTGGGTGTAGGCGGCCAGCCAGCGGTTCAAGGGGGCGGGCAAGGGGGTGCCTTCGGGGGGGCGGGTGGGCAGAGCGCCACCGTAGTTGTAAAAGGTTTCAAAGCCGCGCCGCAAGCCGTTTTTCAGGATCCCCACCAGAGGGTTGTTGCAAAAGCCCACAGTGGTATAGCCGCTCAGCTGCAACAGCTCTGCCAGGGTGGGCAAGGCGGGGCTCAGCTCCAGATCTGCTTGGACGGTCTGGTGGGTGCTGGGGTATTCCCCCGTAAACAGGGAAGCGTGGGAGGGGATGGTCCATTGGGCAGGGGCGATGGCCCGCTCGAAGAGGGTGGATTCGGCGGCCAGCCGATCCAGGTTGGGGCTGGTGGGCAGTTGGCGGGCACGCTCCGCTTCTGACCAATAGCAGGAGAGACGATCCGCCCGCTGGGTATCCAGCACGATCAGCAGGATGTTGGGGCGTTCTACGGCAGCAGCGCCGGCCCTTGCGGGGGAATGTCCTGTTTGCGCCACTCGGACGGAGTCCTCAAAGCTCACCACAACTCACCCGATACTTTTCCTTAAAGGTATCCCTATCCTGCCATGCTCTCGGCCAGCTTTCTGCTTCCCCCCAGCCCCCCTTAGGGCAAAGTGAGCTGGGTTTGGCTGTTGCCCTGGATCCGAGCAGTGTTGGCCTGCCAATCCAGGATCCCTTGGTTGCCTCTGACAGTCAAAGCCTGGCCGGGCTGGCGGTAGCGCACGTTGCCCTGGGCCTGCAGCTGGGTGGAGCCGATGCGCCAGCGGATCTCCTGGGCCTGCAGCTCTTGACCGGTTTGCTCGGCTTTGGCTTGCCCGTTGCCCAATATGCGCAACTCGGTTAGAGGCAGGGGAGCCCGCAACTGCTCGCCCCTGAGGCGCAAAGCTTGTAAGGGAGCGTAAACCTCTACAGACCCTACTGCCTGCACTTCCCCGACGCCAAATTGCCACAGAAAACGGCTGGCAGCCAGCTCCAGATCCGGATCCCGGTACTCTGCCCGCACCGGCTGAGTGGGATCCCAGTTCTCCAACTGCATCTGGGCTTGGCCAAAGTCGACGAGCAGCCGCTCCCCCTGCAGGGATCCCTGGCCCTCCAACAGCTCCACTTTCACCTGGCCCTCAGCTTGGAGGAGGCGCTGTTCCGGCAGCCATTCCACCCGCTGGGCCTCCAGACGCAGGTTGTCTCGCTCCGATTCCACCTCGACTTGACCCGTCAATTCCAGACGTCGTTCGCCGGGGTAGGCAGAGCCTTGCTCGGCGCGGGTGCGGATGGCGCGGTTGTCTTCGTCGAAGAATTCCCCCTGAACGGCCTGCAAATGGGCGGATCCCAACTGCACAGGAGCGGCACCATTTTCTGGGGGGGACTCATATTCGGCCAGGCGAGCCTGTAAGCGCCAGAGAATGGCACCATCCGGTCTGGCCTGGGTGAGGGTGATGTCTTCGTAGATCAACTGGGGGGTGGAGATGGGCTCGGAAGGCGCATCGGGATCCCACTCCGGCCCGCCACAGCCCGCGCTCAGCAGGGCCAAAACGGCCAGGAAACGGAGGACAGACAAAGACCTGGACTGCATGGATCTTCCTTGGGGGCTTTCTCCCCTACCCTAGCTTTCTTAGGACTCCGTCCCGCTGGCGCGATCAGCCGTATCCTTCCGCTGCGCTGAGCCGGATCCCGCTCTCGGCAAACCCGTGGCATTATCAGGGCAAAGTGTTTTTGGGGGCAAGCGTGACCCAACTGTTGCAACTTTTCATCTACGGCCTTGTCTTGGGCAGCATCTACGCCCTGGGAGCAATTGGGGTGTCGCTGACCTTTGGCATTTTGCGCTTTGCCAACTTTGCCCACGGGGATCTGATGACCCTGGGGGCCTACTTCGGCCTGACGTTGGTCGGGCTGGGTTGGCCGATTGGGGTGAGCCTGATCCCGGCAGCTTTGGCCACGGTACTTTGTGCAGTTGGGATCGACCAACTCATTTATCGCCGCCTGCGCCGGGAGGCACCAGTGATCTTGCTCATTTCTTCTTTTGGCACCGCCCTGATTCTGCGCAGCCTGGTGCAGATCATCTGGGGGCCCAACAATCAGGTGTACCGCAGCGGGATCCAGTTGCCGTGGCGGCTTGGGGAGCTGCGCATTAAGCCCGATTGGGCGGTAATCCTGGCGGGAACAGCCCTGTTGGTGGTGGCACTGCATCTCTTCTTACAACGCACGCGGGTGGGCAAAGCGATGCGGGCCATGGCCGACAATTTTGAGCTGGCCAAGGTTACCGGCATTGATACAGAGCGGATCGTCCTCTGGACTTGGGCCATCGGCGCAGCCTTGGCCTGCGCAGCAGGTGTGTTCCTGGGCATGGATACCCGGCTGCACCCCACCATGGGCTGGCGGCTATTGCTGCCCATTTTTGCAGCGGCCATTCTCGGCGGCATTGGTCGCCCTTACGGGGCCATTGCTGGAGGGCTGGTGATTGGCCTGGCGGAAGAGTTTTCCACCTTGGTGATGAACCCTGCCTATAAAACCGGGGTGGCCTTCGCCATTTTGGTACTGCTGCTGATCTTCCGACCCACAGGATTACTGGGATCCCCGGGTGGGGGGGATGTCTGATGTTGAGCTACGGCATTTTCTTTTTGATTTTGGTGGGGATCTACGGCGTGCTGGTGCTGGGCCTCAATATCCAGTGGGGCTACGCCGGCATGTTCAACATCGGGGTGGGGGCTTTTTTTGCCGTGGGAGCCTATGCCAGCGCCATTGTCACCACACCCCCAAGCGCCGAGCATTTGGGCGGCTTCAATCTGCCCTTTTGGGTGGGTTTTGCCATAGCTGTGGCTGTCGCCGGAGCGATTGCCTTTTTGATCGGCTTGATTACCCTGAAGCTGCGTTCCGACTACCTGGCCATCGCTACCATCGGCATTGCCGAGATCATCAGCCAAATCCTGAGGAATGAGGGCTGGCTGACCAATGGCGTACGGGGAATTACCCGCATTCCGCGACCCTTTCGCGGCTGGATCCCAGGTCAGGATACTCTTCTCTACTTGGGCTTGGTGCTGGTCATTTTGGCGGTGGTCTATTGGGCTGCGGAGCGGGCCTATCGCTCCCCTTGGGGGCGGGTGCTGCGGGCCATTCGCGAGGATGAACCGGCAACCATGGCCGCCGGCAAAGATGTGCTCCAGTTTCGCCTGCAGGCGTTTGTGCTGGGATCCATGCTGATGGGGTTGGCGGGGGCCCTCTACGCCCATTTTGTCAATTTCATCAGCCCAGAAGCCTTTCAACCGGAGTTTGCCACCTTTATCGTTTGGGTAATGCTGATCGCGGGGGGCAGTGGCAACAATCGCGGCGCCTTGCTGGGAGCGCTGGTAATTTGGGGGGTGTGGTCGGGCAGCGAGTGGCTCACCAACCGTTTGCCGCCCCAGTGGGCCACCCGGGCTGGCCCTTTGCGCATTTTGTTGATCGGGATCCTGCTCCAGGTGATTCTTCTGACGCGCTCTCAAGGATTGTTGCCTGAACGTCCGCCCAAGCCCGTCTTGGGCACTTCTCCTTCGCCTAAGCAGAACCCCGCAGGATAGGATTGGGTCGGCTCCAGCTGTTGTTGACGTGTTTGAGATAACCCAGCCCTCTGTCGTCATGACTCCGCGTCCCAAGGAAACTGACCCTTCCTGGCCACCCTGCAACCCCGACACGACGGGCTGCCCCCCGGATGCCGGACAACCAGGGATCCGGACTACACCCATCCAAGAGGGCTATGCTCTGCCGGAGCAGTATTTCAACCGGGAGCTGAGCTGGATTGAATTCAATGCCCGGGTTTTGCACGAGGCCCTGGATGAGCGCACACCGCTGCTGGAGCGGCTGAAGTTTCTGGCCATCTTCGAGAGCAACCTGGACGAGTTTTTCATGGTGCGGGTGGCGGTGATCCGCCGTCAGTTGGAAACGGGCGTGTTGGTGCTAACCCCGGATGGCCTTACACCGCAGCAGCAGTTGCAGCAGATCTCGAGCCACCTGCGCCCCCTGATTCGCAAATTGCACACTTGCTTCCGGCAGGAACTGGTGCCCAAGCTGGCGGAACAGGGCATTCACATCCGCGATTTTTCCGAGCTGGACGAGCTGGAACGGCAGGAGCTGCGGGACTACTTTGAGAGGCGTTTGTTTCCAGTGCTCACCCCCTTGGCGGTGGATCCAGGCCATCCTTTTCCCTACATCTCCAACCTCAGCCTCAGCTTGGCGGTGGTGGTGCGGGATCCAGAGACTGGCAAGGAGCATTTTGCTCGCGTGAAGGTGCCCAACACCTTGCCCCGCTTTGTGCCGCTGCGGGATGGGGTGAGCTTTGTGCCGCTGGATCAGGTGATTGCCCACCATCTGGAAGCGCTGTTTGTCGGCATGCAGGTGCTGGAGTACTACCCCTTCCGCATCACCCGGGATGCCGATCTGGAAATCCAAGAGGACGAGGCCGACGATCTGCTGGCTGCCATTCAAGAAGAGCTGCGCAAGCGCCGCTTCGGCTCAGTGGTGCGCATGGAGATTGCCAGCCAAACTCCGGCAGCCATCCGACAACGGCTCAGCGAAGAGATGCGCCTCAACAGTGACTCGGTGTACGAAGTGGATGGCCTCTTGAGTATGGGGGGGGTGATGGCGTTTCTCAGCCTGAATCGGCCCGATTTGAAGGATCCCCCTTGGGGGCCGGTCACCCCGCCCCGCCTGCGCACTGCCTCGGTCAGCGATGAGCCGGTGGATATCTTTGCCGTCATCCGGGAAGGGGATCTGTTGGTGCATCACCCCTACGATTCTTTTGCCGCCAGCGTGGAACGGTTTTTGGAGGAGGCCGCCAACGATCCGCAGGTGCTCACCATTAAGCAAACCCTCTACCGCACCTCCGGCGACTCGACGGTGGTGAAATCCCTCATTCAGGCCGCCGAAAACGGCAAGCAGGTGGCCGCTCTGGTGGAGCTCAAAGCCCGTTTCGACGAAGAAAACAACATCCTCTGGGCCAAAAAGCTGGAGAAAGCCGGGGTCCACGTGGCCTACGGCCTGCCGGGGCTGAAAATCCACTGCAAACTGGCTTTGGTGGTGCGGGAAGAGGAGGGATCCCTGCGCCGCTACGTCCACATCGGTACCGGCAACTACAACCCCAAAACCGCCCGTATCTATACCGACCTAGGGCTGTTCACTTGCGATGAGACCCTCTGCAACGACGTTACGGAGTTGTTTAACCTGCTGACGGGCTACTCGCGGCAACGGCAATTCCGCAAGCTCTTGGTGGCCCCCAGAACCCTGCGCCAGGGCATGGAAGCCCTGATCCGCAGAGAGATCCGCCATGCCCAAGCGGGGGGCCAGGGGCGTATCATCGTCAAGATCAACTCTCTCACCGACCCGGAAATGATCCGGCTGCTCTACGAGGCCAGCCAAGCCGGGGTGGAGATCGATCTCATCGTGCGGGGCATGTGCTGCCTCAAGCCTGGGATCCCAGGCCTGAGCGAACGCATCCGCGTGATCAGCATCATCGGGCGCTTCCTGGAGCACTCCCGCATCTTCTACTTCTACAATGGCGGCCAGGAAGAGTACTTCATCGGCAGTGCCGACTACATGACCCGCAACCTGGATCGGCGCGTTGAGGTGGTTACCCCTGTGGAGGATCCCGCGTTGCAGCGGGAGCTCAAGGCGATCTTGGACATCTGCCTGACGGACAACCGGCAGGCCTGGGAGTTGCGCCCTGATGGCACCTACGTGCAGCGGCAACCCAAGCCAGGAGAGCCTGTGCGCTCCACCCACCAACGCCTGATGGAGCGGGCCGCCAGCCGCATTTAGCAGGATGACTCTCACTGCTAACCTCTCTCTCAGAGGGAGAGAGGAGCAGCCTCGCCGCTATCGGGAATGGCCACCAAAGCTCAGGATCCGGTGGTCTTGGCGGCCTCGGCCTCTTCCTCGCCCAGCGCAATTACCCGTTCCGTGGCCTGCAACGAAGACTGCAAGCTCTCCAACTTTTCCCGGCTGGCGCGGTTCAGCCACGACTCGATTGCATTCACCAAGAGCTGATCCACAGAGAACCAGCCCCCCCCATTCACCGCAAAGGCCAGGAAGATCGCTGCGTAGATGGCGGATAGCTCCAAGTAGGGAACGCTGAAGCCGGCCACCTTAATGTGATGGAACATGGCCACCGCCATCGTGGCGAACAAGCCCAGTGCTGCCCCTCGGGTCAACAAACCCAGCGCCACCATGGGGGCTGCAATCAGCTCGGTATAGGCAGCCACATAAGCGAAGAAGATCGGGAAGGGCAACCCGATCACTTCTACATAAGCCGTCGCAAACCCTTCGATATCTGCCAGCTTGTCAAGGCCGTTGTGAATCATGAATAGCCCTGCCACCACCCGCAAAACGGTCCACGCCACTTGAGACCAGCGCGGAGTTACGCTGTCGTGACGCAAAGCTGAGGCGAGTAGCACGGGAAACTGCTGAGTGAGTGCCATAGGATAAAACCTGCGATGCAAAGATGAGCAAGGATTCTAACTTATTGTAACGATTCTAAATTTCTGTAACAAGGGTGGGACTCAGATCCCCAGTGGTCAAGGGATCCCATCCAGAAACAAGGTCTCCGGCCCGCTTTCGCGACCGGTCGGGTGGGTTTCCGGCGAGCTTTCACCGCAGGCGATTGCGCCACACTATCTCTGCTCTTGGCCTGGGACTTTTCCGGCCTTGCTGAGACCTGTCAACCTCTGTAAATGGATCCCTCATAATGGGTTCATTTGCTGCCTGTGTCGATATGGTTGCCGAATCTGTCCTCGCCTCTGATGTCAGCTCCGCCAAAGCCCAAGCCGGGAGAGAGGAGGGATCCCCGCCTGCCATTCGTTTGCGGAGGGTCAGCCGCAACTTTTCCGGGATCCAAGCGGTGGACGGGGTGGATTTGGAGGTGCAGCAGGGGGAGTTTTTTACGTTGTTGGGGCCGTCGGGTTCGGGCAAAACCACCTGTTTGCGGATGATCGCGGGCTTTGAGCGTCCGGATGAGGGGCAGATCGAATTGAACGGCCAGAATGTTTTGGGTCTGCCGCCCTACCGACGGCCTGTGAACACGGTGTTTCAGGACTATGCTCTCTTCCCCCACATGACGGTGGCGGAGAACGTTGGCTACAGCTTGATGATCCGCGGCATACCGCCGAAGGAGCGCCAAAAGCGAGTGCAAGAGGCGCTGGAGCTGGTACAACTGCCCGATCTGGGATCCCGTAAACCCAGCCAACTTTCAGGGGGGCAACGGCAACGGGTGGCCTTGGCGCGGGCTTTGGTTGGCCGACCGCAGGTGCTCTTGCTGGATGAACCTTTGGGGGCGCTGGATTTGAAGTTGCGCCAACAGATGCAGTTTGAACTCAAGGCCCTACAACACCGCCTTGGTCTCACCTTTTTGTACGTCACCCACGACCAAGAAGAGGCCCTGACCATGAGCGATCGTATTGCCGTGTTCAATCGCGGGCGCATCGAACAGGTGGGATCCCCGGCAGAGCTCTACGAGCGACCTGCCACCCGGTTTGTAGCCGGTTTTATCGGCCAAACCAACTTGATCGAGGGATCCCTGGCGGAACGATGCGTGGGAGAAGCGGCCCTGTTTGCTTTGCGCCCGGAGCACATTCGGATTGACTTATCTGAAGAAGGGATCCCCGATGGCCACTGCCGCTTGCGGGGACGGATTTGCGACACTGCTTATCTAGGGGCTTTCATTCGCTATCAGGTATGGGTGTCGGGCTGTGAGGTGAAACTTTTGGCTGTGCAACCCAACCCCGGCCTGAATTTGCAGCAGTTGCCGGAAGGGACGGAGGTGACTTTAAGTTGGGATCCCAGCCGGATGCACCGCATCCCCGAATAGGGCTCTCAATCCCGATCTCCTCTGGAGCTTGTCTATCCGGCGTCGGCGCTATCTTGCAGGCAGTTGACACTCCCGCCGACTGAAGTCGAGGGATTCTTACGTAGCCCAGAAACGGGCTCGCAACGGCGTTGTCAAAGGGAGAAAAACGGGCCATGATGCGCATTTCCATCCAGCCGGAGAGTGGGATCCCTGGCTCCGTACAGCTTTTTAATTTGCTCTGCTTTGCCATTGCCTGTGGGCAGTTTCCTCCCGGCTGCCGCCTGCCCAGCACCCGTCAATTGGCTATGCAAACAGGCCTGCACCGCAATACCATCCACAAGGTCTACCACCAACTCGAGGCTATGGGCCTGGTGGAAACCCGCGCTGGATCTGGCATTTACGTGAGCCGCTCCGCCCGCCAGGTGGTTAACTACTCTCGCGGCCTGGGGGAAAACCTGGATCGATCCCGACAGGTCCTGGAGCAGGTGCGCCAGGGCATCGACCAGCTGCTGCAGCAGGGGTTTTCTTTGGAGCAGGTGCGGGATCTGCTGCTAGCGGAGATCGATTGGCGATTGCGCTGCAGTGCCCAAGTGCTGGTGTGTGTGCCCAACCGGGATTTGGGTACAGGACAACTGATGGCCCAGCAAATCCAGCAGACTTTGGGCATCCGGGTCCAGTTGGTGCCCCTGGAGGATCTGGCCACCGTCCTGGATCAGATCCAGTCCGGCACCGTGGTGACGCTCCGCTATTTTCTCAGCGCCGTCGAGGCCATTGCTCAACCCCGGGAGGCCCGTGTTCTGACAGTGGAGGTGTCCGACTACGCCCGCGAAATTGCCCTGATCCGCCAATTGCCTTCCTACGCCTGTCTGGGGCTGGTGAGCATCAGCACTGCCCTGCTGGAGGTTGCCGAGGTGATTGTCTACAGTCTGCGGGGAGACCTGCTGGTGCTGACGGCAGTGATCTCGGATACGGAACGGGTGGGATCCCTAATCCGCCGCGCCCATACGCTGATTTGCGATGAGGCCAGCTACCCCACCCTGCGGGTCTTGGTGCGCCAAGCCCGAGCCGATCTAATCCGCACACCCAACCTAGTCTGCGCCACCCCCCACATCGGAGAAGCAGCCATGGCCGAGCTGCGACGGGAACTGGGTGGGATCCCTGGAGCCGGAGGAGATGGGGACGCAAGCAGTAGCAGTTTGCAAGGCAAAGAAACCCATTAAGCCTTGTTGCAGGTGAGCCATTTTGCGGATGACAGGCTGCCCGATATCGTGTTTAAGTGGAAATACGGTAAAAGCTTACTCACTTTGATTCATCGCTGATCAGTCTTTACACGCATGGTGATCCTCGACTACGCCTCCGCCGATCATGACCATGTGGCGGTCAGCCGGGAAGGTTTCTGGGAGGCCATCCGCTTCCAAGACCATTTTTACGTCTTCAACCGGGGCTTTTCTCAGCTGCAAGAGGCCATCGCCAGTTGCCGCTACGACATGGATCACGGATCCCTGATCAGCCTGGTGGTGGTGCGCCCTCGGAGCTATGAGGTGTGGTCACAGGTGGGATCCGACATTCCTGTCCTGCCGAAGCAACTCTTGAGCCCCACAGCCAGGGACTCCGTCTCGCCGGCGCGCCAGTGCTCCGCACCCCTGTCACCAGCGCGGAAGCGTCGCATAGCAATGACGGCTCCATCGGGGCCCGAACGTCCTTTCTGGTCTTTCTGGGGCTGGGGATCCAAGGCTTATGTGGTGGATGGCGAGCCGGCTGCACCCCAGTCTTTGTTCCACCATAGCCCTCGGCCCTACAACGCGCTACAGGCTTGAGCCGGAATCGGTTGCGCCAGCGTCGTGCAGCAACAGTTTCAGGGAACAGGACGGCTCCACATGCAAATTGAGATCCGGCTCTTCCACCAGCAGGGGCACGCGCTCGGCCACTTCCAGGCCAAATCCTTTCAAGCCGCTGATGTGGCGAGAGGTGTTGCTGATCAGGCGCATTTTGCGCACCCCTACATCCCGTAGGATCTGGGCGCCGATGCCGTAATCGCGCAAGTCCATCGCCACCGGTGGCGCGGTTTCAGAAAGTCCCAGATCTTGCCGGGCGTAGGACTTGATTTGCTCGATGAGACTCAGCTCCTGCTCTTGCCGGCGCAGGTACACCAGTACCCCCTTGCCTTGGTGGTCGATCATTTTCAGGGCGGCGGTCAATTGGCGGCGACAATCGCAGCGCAGGGATCCCAGCGCATCCCCTAGGGGACACTCCACATGGACGCGCACCAAGACGGGCTCAGAGGCAAATTGGGCCGGATCCCCTTTCACCAGGGCCAGGTGCTCGACTTGGTTGAGGCTATCGCGGTAGCCGTAAACCCGAAACTGGCCAAACTCCGTTGGCAGGGTGGCGGCAGCCTCTCGGTGAACCAGTTGTTCGGTGCGCAAGCGGTACTCGATGAGGTGGGCGATGGTGATGATCTTCAAATCGTGCTGACGGGCATATTCGATCAACTGGGGCAGGCGGGCCATGGAGCCATCCGGGTTTTGGATCTCGCAAATCACCCCTGCCGGATACAGCCCGGCCAACATCGCCAGATCCACCGCTGCTTCCGTATGGCCAGCCCGTTTGAGTACTCCGCCCTCCCGTGCCCGCAGCGGAAAGACATGCCCAGGCCGGCGCAGATCTTCCGGTCGCGTGTGCGGGTGAATGGCCGCCTGAATGGTGCGAGAGCGATCGGCAGCGGAAATGCCGGTGGAAACTCCAGCCTCTGGCCCAGCATCAATGCTGACGGTGAAGGCAGTTTGGTTGCTGTCGGTGTTCTGCCCCACCATCAGCGGGATCTTCAGCTCATCGAGGCGGGATCCCTGCATGGCCAGGCAGATAAGGCCCCGCCCGTAGGTGGCCATGAAGTTGATAGCTTGGGGCGTGGCAAACTGGGCAGCACAGACCAGATCCCCTTCGTTTTCTCGGTTTTCGTCATCGACCACGATGACCATGCGACCACACTTGAGGTCTTCGAGGGCTTCGGGGATGGAGTGGAAGATCGTTTCTGTCTCGGCCTGCGGGATGGCACTCATGGAAAAGGGGACGCAAAAAGGGAAAACCTGGCACAGCCGGCTCTGGGCACCGGATCTGCCGGATCTATGCTAGAGCAAACCGGGCAACAGCTAGGGATCCTGAGACAGGGTCAGTACTTGGGAATCGAGGGATCGTAAGCCTCTGCCCAGGCGAGGATCCCCCCGCGCAGGTTTTTTCCTTGGATCCCAGCAGCTTGCAGGATCTTCAGGGCTTTGGCCGAGCGTGCCCCACTCTTGCAGTGGACGATCAGCTCTGAGCCGTTAAGGAGGCGACGCACCTGCTCCACCCCGTCGCCGTTTTCAATTTGGGGCAGGGGGATCAGGTGAGCACCAGGGATCCGGCCTATCTCCCACTCATTTGGGTTGCGCACATCGACCAACACAAAGTCTTGGTGAGCATCCATCCGCGCTTTCAGCTCGGCCACAGTGATCTCCGGGATCTCCGCTTGGCCAGCCTGTTCGGCAGCTTGGGCTTGTGGGATCCCGCAGAACTGTTCGTAGTCGATCAGCTCAGTGATGGGCGGAGTAGCCGGGTTTTTGCGCAGCTTCAGCTCCCGGAAGCTCATGTTCAGGGCATCGTAAAGCAGCAGCCGCCCGCTCAGGGTTGTGCCCACGCCCAGCAGGATCTTCACGGTTTCGGTAGCTTGAATAACACCGATGATGCCAGGGAGGATCCCCAACACTCCCCCTTCGGCGCAGGAGGGCACCAGTCCTGGTGGGGGCGGCTCGGGGTAGAGATCCCGGTAGTTGGGCCCATCTTCGTAGTTGAAGACCGTCGCTTGTCCCTCGAAGCGGAAGATCGAGCCGTAGACATTGGGCTTGCCCGTCAACACACAGGCATCGTTCACCAGGTAACGGGTGGGGAAGTTATCGGTGCCATCCACAATCACGTCATAGTTGGCAAACAGCTCCAGTGCGTTGTGGGCCTTCAGGGCGGTGTTGTAAACATCCACTTGACAGTGGGGGTTGATCTCCAGGATGCGGTTCTTGGCCGATTCCACCTTCGGCTTGCCCACCCAGGAGGTGCCGTGGATCACCTGCCGCTGCAGGTTGGACACATCCACCACATCAAAATCGACAATGCCGATCCGCCCCACGCCGGCTGCCGCCAAGTACAGCAACAGGGGCGAGCCAAGCCCGCCGGTGCCAATGCACAGCACTTTGCCCGCTTTCAGCCGCTTCTGTCCTTCCAGGCCCACCTCGGGCAGGATCAAATGCCGAGAAAACCGCTCCATCTCCTCGCGGGAGAGGCTGACTTGGCTGGTGTCCAGGTTCAACATGCTCACAACCCTCCGGCAATAGCAGGAACGATGCTGATAACGGCTTGCTCTCCCACGGGGGTGCTGTCGCCTTGGGGCAACGTGCGCACATCCTCGTCGTTGAGGTAGACATTGACAAAATTGCGCAGCTTCCCATCCTCGGTGTAGAGGTGGCGCTTCAGCTCGCCATAGCGGGCGATGAGGTTGCCCATCACTTCGCCAACATTGCTGCCCTCGATCTCGACAGCTTCCAGGTTGTCGGTGTAGGGGCGCAGGGGAGAGGGGATCAGAACTTTGGTTGCCATGGGAGTTCGGGGAGAGATCTTGGGTATCTACTGGAGACTTTTGAGGATCCAGAGGATCTGGGCTGACCTATCCGTTTGTCGATCTTGTTGGGGCTGTCCACTGACTTTGAGGATTCAGCTATGTTACAGATAAGGTTCAGCACTAGACTACCGCTTTTTCCGGTGGCGCCCATCCCAGCTTTCAAGGATCCCAACTGAACTTAGCCGTGAACTTCAGCCTCAAACAGCGGCAAAGCCCAAACGACTCTAGCTTGCCAAAGCCGGGAGCGGGGGGATGCGAATGTCTTCCAGCATCTGCATCGGCTCCCGTTGGGGCTGCTCCTGCTCATCCAAAACCCAGCTCACCACCTCTTCTGCCTTGCCCTCGCGCACACTGACGATCACACAGGAAAAGCCCCAAGGAAAAGCATGCTGCCGATCAAACTCGGAGGGAATGGCCGCATGGTTGGGATGGGAATGATAGGTGCCCAGGATCCCCAGCCCTTTGCGCACCGCGTGGTCGTTGGCCCGCTTGAAATCCGCCGGATCGATCAAAAAGCGGCGGCGGCTGGATTCCCCGTCTGCCAGAGGGTTTTCCGCTTGATCCCAGGTGTTGGTCACCGACCAAAGCTCGTGGATGATCTTGTCGGATCCCCGGATTTCCCCAATTAAAATGCCGCAGCTCTCGTGGGGAAAGGCTTGTTCGCCGTGCTGGCGGATGCTGTGAAGGTGGTCTGCCGAGAGGTAGAGGGCCATGAATCTCGCCTTTGCCGATGGAGTTACCGTTCTTTTATTCTGGCACAAGTTGGCCGGGGATCCCTCAACTTAGCTACAGCGGATGCCATTGGGGCGCAACGGGCAGGCCGTTCCGCAGAGGCCGCCGCTGCTGAAAATGTTCGGCCACCAGTGTGGCGCGGTCAGACCCGTCCATCGAGTGAACCCAGAGGTGGCTCTGGCTTTGGAGGGGTGACGGGGGCATAGTGGGGGCAACCCTGGCACGGCCCTTGGGGATGGACGGCACAGCGCAACCAAGCCGAGTGGGCACTGAAAACACAAGAGGGATCCCCCAGGGGTGGGCCAAATTCGCCGGCCCGTTGACGGCGCAGCAGCACCACTTGCCGTCGCCAATCTTGCAAAAATCGGCTGTAGGCGCGTTCCCGCCAGCGACGCTTGGCCGCATTTTCGAGGACGTGGGCGGTGAGGTTATCCAACATGGAACGATACCCAGGGAAGAGGCCAACAGGCTGGGAGTTGCGTTGGATGGCTGAGAACCTCAGGATGGCACAGACTGGCGAGAAGAACCCAAGAATTGCAAACTCTCCTTGAGTTCAGTTTAAGTTTGTTAAGTTTGTGGAGTTTCTTCCGATGGCTCTGGCTGCTGGTGGCGGGCCTGGGCCTGTTGCAGGGCTTCTCGCACCACAGCAAAGCCCGTTCCCCCGGCGCTGAGCCGCGTGGCCACCACCTGGCGGGGCTCAATGGCCGTCAAAATGTCCGCCTCAAAGGCCGGGTGGAAGGTTTTCCAGCGCTCCAAGGGCAGATCCCGCAGCAGGATCCCCTCTGCCAAACAAATGCGCACAATCTGCCCCACCAAATCATGGGCTGTGCGAAAGGGGATCCCTTTGCGCACCAAGTAGTCGGCCACATCGGTGGCGTTGGAGAAATCTTCCTGCACAGCAGCGGCCATGCGCTCAGGTTGAAATTGGATCCCTTCCCGCAGCAGAAGGGTCATCGCCTCTAGGCAGGCTTTCAGGGTATCGACCGTGTCGAATAGTCCCTCTTTGTCTTCTTGGAGATCTTTGTTGTAGGCCAGCGGCAGCCCCTTCAAGGTGACCAACAAAGCCTGGAGATGGCCAAACACCCGCCCCGCCTTGCCGCGCACCAACTCCGGCACATCGGGATTTTTCTTCTGGGGCATGAGGCTGGAGCCGGTGGCACAGGCATCGGTGAGGGTGACAAAGCCGAACTCCTGGGAAGCCCAGAGGATCATCTCTTCCGAGAGGCGGCTGAGATGCACCAAAATCAAGCTGGCGGCAGCGTGGAACTCCACCAGGTAGTCCCGGTCGCTGACGGCATCCAAGCTGTTGGCGCTGATCCGCTCAAATCCCAGCAGATGGGCGGTGAGCTGCCGATCAATGGGCAGGGAAGTGCCGGCCAAAGCTCCGGATCCGAGGGGGCAGACATTCACCTCTTCCCGCACCCGCCCCAGCCGTTGCCAGTCTCGCCAGAGCATTTCTTCATAGGCCAAGAGGTGGTGGGCCAAGCTAATCGGCTGAGCCCGTTGCAGATGGGTGTAGCCGGGCAGGATTGTCTCCAGATGCCGCTCAGCCAAGTCCAACAAAACTCCGCGCAGCTCCCAGAGGGCTTGACGAAGGTGATCGATCTGATCTCGCAGATAGAGGCGCAGATCGGTGGCCACTTGGTCGTTGCGGGAGCGCCCGGTATGCAGTTTTTTTCCCACTTCCCCCACCAAAGCCACCAAACGACGCTCGACGGCATAGTGGACATCCTCTGCCTCTGGATCGGGCCGGAAGGTGCCGGCAGCCGCTTCCTGTTGGATCTGCTCCAATCCCCACCGGATCTGGTCGGCCTCTTGCTGGGTCAGGATGCCACAAGCGGCCAACATCTGCACATGAGCCAGGGATCCGGCCACATCGTAGGGCAGCAGGCGGATGTCGAAGCCGATACTGGCGTTGAAGCGGGCAATGGCAGGGTGCAGGGATCCCTCGAAGCGTTGGCTCCAGGGGCGAGGGGTGGAAGTTACCGTCGGCTCAGACATCGGCTGGGAACTGGGAGAATGGGAAGAAAGACCCCGCTGCAGAAGAAAAAGCACAAAAACCAAATACCGACGGCCAAAACCCCGCCGGCTCAGCCCAACTGGATCCAGCTAGAGCAATGGCGACAAGGCCCTAGTGGGAGCTGGTGATGCTCTTGAGCATGTAGCCCACTACGATCCCTATCAAAAGCGCCCAAATTTGGCCCGATTCCACAAAGCCATTCCAACCCTTGCGGATATCGCCCAGCACATCCTGTCGGAACACCTGCCCGACAATCATTTCCGTCTGGAAAGCCGCGGGGGCCGGCAAGTAAACCGAAGCGGTCTCAGACCCAGAAGGAGAGAAGTTCATGGTTGTACCTCAGGTGTAGATAACACAGTGCAGCCAACCTGGTAGCTCCGCCAGCTAGAGCGTACCGCTCTGAAAGACCTACGAAACGCCAACAAACACTTCCACTCGCACCGGCGGCGCGGAGTGCTCAGCGTCTGCCGCGCTTCTGCTTTCTTCCTGCCTTAACGAACTATGGCTGGCAGCAGAGATCACCCCCACTGCCCCGCCAGAGGGATCTCCACAGGCGTGACTTCCCCGCAAGCTGCAGGTAGCCGCTCCTTGCTCTCTGAGAGAGCCACACAGACTAAAGCTGGAGCAGGCTTTAGCCCATGCAGAACGCATGCCAGAACTAACCAACTAGCCTAGTAGTCCGGCAAAACCACGTCAACCAACCCACCGTTGCTGCCCAGCCCAGTAGCGTTGAGTAGCTTGCTTGAGCTATTGTGAGCGTTGCGGCCTGCTGTCATTAACCCTGAGTTTGAACTTTTTTAGCTAGGCTGGCTCGGAGTCGGGCAACACCTTCAACACCACCAGCGTTGTGTCGTCCACGGGCTCAGGCCGCAGGGAAATCTCGTCCTGCAACAGAAGCTCTGGATCCTCGGGCAGCCATAGGGGAAGAGGGTGGGATCCCCGACGGCCTCGGAAGGCATCCATCTGCTCAAACAAGCTCTCCAAGATGTCTTCGGGGGAGTCGTAGCGACGGGCAGCGTACTGGATGGCGTCCATCAGCCCAGAGGTTTCCAAGCGCTCGCCGCGGGTGTTGGCTGTCTCCGTGTAGCCATCGGTGTAGTACACCACCACATCCCCGGGTTGCAGTTGCACGCAGCTTTCCGAGTAGTGGCTGTTTTCTTCCAAGCCGATCAGCGCCCCCTCTGTGTCCAGGGGTTGAATTTCTCGGGTGCGGGCCTGCCACCACAGGGTGGGGTTGTGGGCCGCGTTGCTGAAGCAGAGGCGATGGGAGCGGGGATCGTACTCCGAATAAAACAGGCTGATGAAGCGATTGGAGTTTTCCAGGTCACTGTACATGGCCCGGTTCAGATGTTGCAGAACACGGGCCGGCGAATGGCGGTTGAGGGCCTCCGCCCGCACCATGGCGCGGGTCATGGTCATCAACAGGCCGGCGGGCACCCCTTTGCCCATCACATCCCCAATGACGATGGCCAAGCGAAAGCCTGCCGTTTCTTCAGATGAGTCGGATGTTTCCAGGCGTTCGCCGGGAATCTTGATGAAGTCATAGTAGTCGCCCCCCACTTTGCTGGCCACCCGGCAACGGGCTGCCAAGCGAATCCCCTTGACTTGAGGGCACTCCCGAGGTAGCAGTTGGGTCTGGATGTAAGAGCCAATCTCCATTTCTTTTTCCAGGGCCATCTTGCGGCGCAAGGCTGCCGTCAAGCGGTCATTTTCGATGGCCACCCCTGCCTGATCGGCGACCAAGCGCAACAGTTGTTGGCGACGTTCATCCCAGTGGTAGCCAGGCTGACGGCTGAAGACGTACAAGCGACCCTGGACAGAGTTGCGAATCAGCAGCGGCGTGCCGAAAAGGCGTACATCCGGCCCCAAGCTCTGGCGGAACCGTTCGTCCAAGAGGTGTTCAAGGGCAGGGATCTTAACAGACAGGGATCCCTCCGTTTTGAGAATGGGCTCTTGAGCCGAGAGGGTCTGGGTAATTTGCTCCATCTCAGCCCGAATCTGCTCGCGGTGATTGAGATCAGAGCAATGCAGTTGATCCAACTGGATGGTGCCGTTGGGATTGAACAAAACCAGGGCTCCGCCTTCGGCATCGGTCAGTTGGCTGGCCACAAAAGCCGTCAGCTCCAGGATCTGGTTCAAGTTGTTAAAAGAGCGCAGAGCAAAAGCCAGCCACGCCAGCAGATACTGCATCCGATGGTGTTCTCTCTCCAGTTCTGCCACCCGATCCGGCATTGCAGGGGCAGGCACAATGGCCGGCTTGACCTCCGGCAGCTCTCTATCATCGGACGCAACGGCACCTGAAGAGGTGGGATCCTCATCCTGGCCGGTCTGAGCTGAGCGCAAGTCCCCCGAATTGTCCGTGGGCGACAGCGACGGAGCATTGGGGGGGAGGGGATTTTTGCCCGAATCCTGGGCCAGCAAGGACTCTGACCACAAAGAATCTGACAGCCCGGCAGGGGGCTGCCCTAAAACGGCCTTTTGGGGGCTGTGATCATCCATCGGGAAGACTGGCGTTAATCCCTTGGAAACGTAACGAAACAGCTTAGCAAAAATATCACAAGCTTCATCACACTCATCCCTCACACCCAGCGATGCTGACGGGATCCCTGGCACAGCTCTCGGTAGAGCTGTTCCACCTGGCTGAGGTTGTGGCTGAGGGTATAGCGCTCCAGCACCCGCTGGCGGGCCTTCATCCCCAGCAGTTGGGTAAACTCCCGTTGATCCCGCAGCAAAGGCAGCAGCGTTTGCAGCTCTGCTGTCACCCGTGTCGGATCCAGCGGGATCCCGGCTCCATCGGCCAAAACCTCGCCATCGGCACCCACATCGGTGGCCACTGCTGCCAGCCCACAGGCCATCGCCTCCAACAGGGACAAAGAGAGCCCCTCGATTAAAGAGGGCAAAATAAACACATCGGCTCCTCGCAAGATCTCGATGCGCTGCTGCTCGTCGGCAATATAGCCCAGCCAGTGGATCCCATGTTGAAGGGTGTAGCAGGGCTTGAGGGTGTTGAGCAGCGGCCCATCCCCCACGATCAGCAGACCACACTTCTCCCCCATTTGGGAGTGTTTCCAAGCCTTGAGCAGGGCCTCCAGGTTTTTCTCCGGCGAAACCCGCCCCTGATAGACGAAGATCCGCTCCAGTCCCAACCGCTGTTTGAGGGTGGAGGGCCCAGGCGCGTACTTGTCCACATCCACACCATTGGGAATGACCACCACCTGTTGGGGGCGCACCCCCAGCTTGACCAAGATCTCCCGCTGCGTTTCCGAGAAGACAATGGTGCGGTGATAGTTGGCCAAACACGGGGCGTAGAGCTGGTAGGCCAAGTATTGGGTGCGAGAGGCGATGTTGCGCCGCCGCCGGTCGAAGGCCGGGTGGAAGGTGGCCACCAGCGGCTGGTTGAGCTCAGCACAGATCTCCGGCAGCACAAAGTCGATGGGAGAAATGGTCAAGGAGGCATGTACCAGATCCGGCTGCAATTCCTTGAGGGCCTGGGTGAGCAACCGCTTGGCGTTGGGGGCCGGGATCGTGTAAATCTGCGATTTGTACAGACAGGGGAGGGAAACGTCTCGACGATCCAGCTCCGCCCTCCAGCCTTCACCTCCAGGATCCAGGGCGGGCGGTTGGCCGTCGTTGGTGAAGTGAAAAAAGCTCACTTGATGCCCTCGATCCAAAAGGCCGTTGGTCATCTCGCGGCTATAGGTGACGTTGCCACAGAAAGGTGTCTTTTTGCCTATCCAGGCGATGTGCATGGGCGGATCCCCGCGGAGCTGAAACGCTGAGCTGCAAAGGGAGTCTCGATTCTTAAACCTCTACAAGAGTAGCAGAGTTGGCTCCTGCCTTGGCCCGTTCCCCCAGAAGAGGGTATCCAGCCTGGCGCTGCGGCAGGATTTAGGGGGCCTCTCTGCCCAATAAGCTCCAGGTGTACAGCCCCGCCAGCCCCGTCAGAACAGCCAGGGCCACAAACATCCAGGGAAGGCCAAAGCAAGCTTCCGCCAATCCCGTAAACACCAGCGGCAAACTGAGGGCAATGTTGGCGGCGTTGTTCTGGAGCCCAAAAATCTTGCCCCGCAGATGGTCGGGCGTTTCCTCTTGGATCAAGGTTTGCATCGGCACCGCCACCAGAGCCCCGCCACAGCCCAACAGGGCAATCCAGCCCAAGCTGGGCAGCAGCCAGTGGGTCGTCCAGGAGAGGGCTGCCAGAGCCCCACAGAGCAGCAGGGATCCCAGGCCAACCCAGGCGCGGCGGCTCACCCGTCGGCCCGTATGGCCCACCCAAAAGGCGCCGATCCCCATGCCTAGGCCAGCAGCGGCCAACAACACCCCGAACTGATCCGGCTTCAGCTCTGCCATCACTTCGGCCATGCGCACCGCCAAAACTGCCAGCGCCGCAAACAGCGAGTAAAGCACCACCACCTGCACCAAGGCAGCTCGGATCAGGGGCATCTGGCCGACATAGTGCAGGCCCAAGCGGAGATCTTCCCAGAGGTGGGGGACTTCCCAACGCCGGGGCTCCAGCTTCTCGTGGGGTTGTAGCAGCAACAGCAGGGATCCCGCCAAGAGGTAGGCTCCTCCCACCAACAGCTCCGGCCCCACTTCCCAGCCCGGCAACCAATGGCGTATCCAACGATCCGCCAGGGTTAACAGCGGCTCCCCCACAGCAAACCCGACGATCAGCGAAGCCATCATCGTGGTGGTGTACAGGGAGTTGGCCGCCAGCAACTCTCCTTTCGGCAGGATCAGCGGCAAAGTCGCCTGCTCGGCAGGAGCAAAAAACTGGGTTAGAACCGAGACGGCAAAGCTCACCAGCAACAGCCCCGCAAACCCCAAGGGGATCCCCGGCCAAAGGTCGCGCCCGGCAGTGAGCCAAAGCAGCGGCGGCAACAGCAGCACCAGGATCCCGCGCCCCAGGTTGGAGAGCACCAACACCCCTTTTTTCAGCCAGCGATCCACAAATACCCCTGCCAGGCTGCCCAATAGCATCGCCGGCAGCGTAAAAGCCAGCATGATGGCCGAAACCTGACCGCTGATGGAAGCCCCTTCGGGTTGAAATTCGCGGGCAACCAAGCCGATCAGCAGCACCAATAACACCTTGTCCGCCAACTGCGAACACACCTGCCCCATCCACAGCAGCAGGAAATTGCGTCGGCGCAGCACGGCAAGAAAGTTTCTCAGGCCCGGCTCAGCCAGACCTTGATCTTCCTCTTCCTTTTGCCCTTTTTCGGGATCCTCAGGAGGTGGCTCCGGCAGGGGATCCCCAGGAGAACACTCCGGCGAGCTGAGGGCGGGGCTTGCTGTCGGCTCAGGCGAGAGAGCTTCTGACTTCAGTCCCCAACTTGGCGTTGATGCAGGTAGATCCCGGAGAGGGGAACTGGGGTGGCAGATCCCTGCCCCTCCCTCCGGCCAGCCCCATCGTTGCTCCCAAGTCATGATGCTCCCCAGGTGACCTGCCCATTTCCCCGACGTCGGCCCCACAACAGAATGGGATCCCGTCAGCAAACAAAAGTGGAAATGGGGTGCCCTGATCTTATCTTGGCCCGCCTTCCAATCCACCAACCCAAATCTTGGGAATCGGCAGGCCTAGCTTCCTGCGGCAGACAAGGAGCGCAAGGGATCCGGGATCGACTCGCTTGGAGCCACAAAGCTGCCCTTCTCTACAAAGGTTAAGCGCAGGCTCAGCCAACGAATAAAATCCGCGTTGGTGGATACCACTGCCCCCAGGGGCTCCTTCAACTTGTCCCGCAGGGGCTTTAACTCTGGAGCTTCCATGAAGGCCGGCTGGGGCACCCAGAAGAAATCGACAGGGCAATGGCGCTCCTCGCAGTATCGACGACGCTCCTCCAGCACCTCTTCCAGAGGCTCAGAACGTAAGAAAGACAGGCTGGCAACGACAAAATGATAGGTAGTCGGTTCGGCAGCAGACATAAGATTGCTGTGGAACTGTGTTGAGAATAAAGGCTAGAGCCGGGCGTCCACCGCTCCTTGCAGATCCTCTCCCTCAGAGAGAGGCAGATTTGAGCAGATGCGGAGCCGGATTGCGGGAGCTACACAGCGGCTGACAGTCTTCCAACTGCCGGAGAACGGGTAGTCGCGCCATGACTTCCTCAGGGGGCATGGAGTGTTCTGAAGCCTGCTTGAGGGTAGGTAGAGCCTGAGCTGCCCATTCCCGAGCCCAGGAAGCGGACTCAGGAGTTTCCTTCTCCTCCAACAGCTCTTGGCAAAGGGCAGTTGAGCGCTCCAAGTCACCACTGCCCTGATATGCCATGATCAGAGCTACACGAGCCAAAACGCATTCTTCCGGATCTGCCCTCGAGCCATTGCGCTCGCTCAGGCGGCGGGACAAACTCTCTTGTCTTTCTTGGATGGAACAGCAGTAGCAGAACGACTCGAGAAGGTTGATCGCCTCCAGGTAGCGCTCCTGCTTGAGAGCAGTGATACCGGCGCGGAGGGATCCATGGGGGTGGGACATGAGCCTAAGTACAAGAAAAAGATCTTAGACGGACTTGCACCCAAGGGTTATCCAGTTAGTGGCCCGTCTTCTCATCCAAGGTTTCGTGTCTAAAACTACTATACACCCTCTGGACAAGTGACCGCCGATTTACTCTTCCTCTTAAGCTTGTGGAAAGGGCGCTCAACCTTTACGGGCTAGGGTGTAGGCGCTGACATAGTGAGTTTCTCGGCGCAGCACCGCACAGCCTGCCTGTTGCAGGCGCACCCCCAGATCGTCGTGGATGTAGTCGCGGTAGTAGGGTTCGTGGAAGGTTTGCATAAAGGCTTCCATCGTCTCCTTCAGCTCTGGCGAATCCAGCAGTTGCACCGAGTCGCAGATGACCACCACGCCCCCTGGCTTCACCACCCGACTCATCTCGTTGATGACATTTTGTCTGGCCGGGCCAGGCAGCTCATGAAAGAGAAAAACGCTGATGACGGCGTCAAAGGTGGCGTCGGCATAGGGCATGGCCTCGGCGTTGGCGCGGATAAGCTGGGGCAGCTCCCCCGGCAGCTCCTGCAACAGTCGGTTGGCCTTGCGCAGATAGGCGGGGGAAAGATCCAGACCGTACAAAGCCGCTTTGGGCAGGGATCCCCGCAGCAAGCGCAGCATCCGCCCCGTGCCACAGGCTACATCGAGGATGTGGGGGCTGACCAAGGTGGGATCCAAGGCATCTTTGAGCAGGCGAATCACCCGACGGCGCATTGCATCCGCTGTGCCCCCAAACAGCAGCTCCACCTGCAGGTCATAAAGCTCAGCCGAGCTGTCGCTCAGATAGCCGTTGGTTTGGTAATGAAAATTTTGCAGGTAGTATTTCGGATAGCCCTCGGTGGAGATGTCTTGAGAAAACTCTTGGTAACGCTTGCTGTGAACCCGCCGAGTAATCTGCGGCAAATCCAACCACACCTGCGGGTAATAGCGGGCAAAGTCCAGCCAGGGGTTGTCGAACAAGAGCGCGTGCGGGTAGTACCCTGCCTCAGCATCTTGCCAGTCCGCTTGCAGGAGTTGTTCATAACGGGCCCGCAACACCTGTAGCGTGTCAGCGCTCACCCGCACCTTGGCCCGCGGCGGCGGGGTTCTTCCGGAGGAGAAGCTTTGCAGATCCCTGAGCACCGAGAGCATCAGATCTGAAGCTTGGGTGGAGAGCGCTTTGTGGGCAAAGCCGAAGATGTTTTTGCCCCACTGAAAAGCGCGGTAGGCAGCTTCTCCGACTGGAGATGGGATCGGCAGCGACAGCTCAGGACTTAGTTGTAGGCTCATAACCCTGCAAGGTGCGAATGAAGAATGAAGGCTTAACGTTTGTTTACACTTAATTATAGCAAGGCGGCCGCGCCGAGCTGGCAGCCACTGGGATCAGGGGAAACCTGGCGGAAGGGGATTCGTAGGCACGCTCCATCTGGCCGAACAGGAGAGTACTCTAGTGGTGTCCTAGAAAAATTTCCCCGCTCGCCTCATGGGCTGGAGGAAAGGGCCGATCAGGTCGAGTCAATGGGAAGAGGGAGCGCCTCAGCATGACAACCAAGACGGTGTTGGTCATTGACGATAGCATCATGATTCGCAAGATGGTGGCCAGCATCTTGGCCGATCAGTTCCAAGTGGTGGAGGCCAAAGACGGGTTGACAGGGCTGGAAGCGGCCAAAAAACATCACCCCGACCTGATCTTGCTGGATTTTGTCATGCCCAAGATGGATGGCTATGACACGTTGCAGGCTATTCGCCGCGAAGACAGTTTGAAAAATACCCCCATCATCATGATGTCGGGGATGAAGGAGCAGGTGACGGCCCGCATCCCTGAGCCTTTTGTCGATTTCGACTTTATCGAAAAACCGTTTGAGGCGGAGGCTCTCCTTGCACAAATTCAAAAGGCTCTGCAAGTGGCCCCCGTAGCTGCCCCGGAGGCTGGAGGGGAAACCAACACCCAATTGCTCTTGAACAAGCTCACTGCTATCGAGACGCTGCTGATTCAAGGCACGGAAAACCTGATCCAGCGGGAGGTGGTGACGCGGCTTTCCAGCCTCAGCCAGCGTCTAGACCGTCAGGAATCCCACAGCGCTAACCTGGAAGAACAAATCCGTAAGCTCGCCGGCGAAGTGGAACGGCATAGCCAAGGCTTGGCCTTGATCGTCAAGGAGCTGCGGCACATCCGTAAGTTGTTGGGGGGATCCTGATGTCTGAGAGGGTTTTTGAGCGAGCTTATCGACACCTAGATGCGGTGACGGCTCTATTTGTGGCCGTGCTGCTGATTTCCAACATCGCCTCGACCAAGATCGTTCTTCTGGGGCCCTTTACCTTTGACGGGGGCACCATTCTCTTCCCCCTCAGCTATATCTTTGGCGACATCCTCACGGAGGTCTATGGCTATGCCCGCTCGCGACGGGTGATCTGGCTGGGATTTCTCTCGGCGGCCCTCATGTCGGTGACATTCATGATCGTGGGATCCCTGCCGGCCGCCCCCGACTGGCCCTATCAAGAAGCCTACGACCAGATTCTGGGCCTGACGCCCCGCCTTGTGCTGGCCAGCTTAATCGCCTATTGGGGAGGCAGCTTTGCCAACGCCTATGTACTGGCCCGCATGAAGGTGTGGACGCGGGGACGGTGGCTGTGGACACGCACCATCGGCTCTACCCTGGTGGGCCAAGCGGTGGATACGGGTCTGTTTGTCACTTTGGCCTTCTGGGGGGTGTTCCCTGGCCTGGGCAGCTTAATACTCTCCAACTATGTGTTCAAGTGTGCCGTTGAGGCGGCGTTCACGCCCCTGACCTATGCCATTACCGGCTGGCTAAAGCAGCAAGAACAAGAAGACTACTTCGATGTGGCAACCGACTTTAACCCCTTCCGCCTCCAGCCTGTGTCTAGATGAATCCATCAGCCGCCTCAACGGATCTGGCCTTGGGAGGGATCCTATTTTGGTATAGTCAGAGCGTCATCCTATTTATCCTGCTGCCATCCGGTGTTACCGGGAGCTTTTATCCAAGACAAGACTTTTGTGAGGGATCCGAAAGATGATGCTCGTTTTCCAAATTGCTTTGTTGGTGTTGGTGCTTTACAGCTTGCTCTTGGTGGTGGCGGTGCCAGTGCTCTACAGCTCAGCCAGCGACTGGAGCCGGGCCAAGAATGTGATTTTGGTGGGATCCCTGCTCTGGGTGCTGATGGTGATCGGGGTGGGGGTGCTGAGTTTCCTCAAGTGAAGAAGCAGTAGAAGGGCAGGGGCATCTTGCCGTTACAATCGGCGCTGTGGGGGGCTGCACTGTGGGTATGGTGGCCCAAAGTTCTTGTTGAGATCTCTGCCAGAACTGCGTACTTGCGCACCCCGGTGAGCCCTAGGCTCTCTCGATAGAGAGGATCCCATCCTCTACAATGGACGGCGAGGCGTCGGCCTTGCTTGCCATCGGTCAGGCTGTCTACAGGCCGCGCTAGTGAGCTTTGAAGGTGCTGAGGTGTTTCAACCAGCGGAGGTTTGGGTGTTGAGAGCAGGGAAATGTTCGCAGGAACTTGGCCTTGCCCGGCGAGGCATGAGGCTGGCCTTGGCGGTTCTGGTGATGGGGAGCCTGGGATCCCTGATGGTGCCCCATTCTGCAGAGGCGCAGTCGGGTTTGGTGATCACCGGCAGTGAAGGGGTACCTGTCCTCAGCTATCGGCTCGATTTTGGCGGGGTTCGCAGTCGTTTGGATCGCTATCGCCTGACCATTCCCCCCCAGAATGTGGCGGTGGCAGAAGTGCAGATCAACGGGGACAGGAATTTCGATGGCCGCATCGATCCGGAAAGTGTCCGCCTGGAGGTAGAAGGCCGGCCTGTAGAGCTGGATCAAGTGTACTGGAACGAGGAGTTTCGCTCTCTAGAGGTGGTGGCCCGTCAACCCATTGCTGCCGGTCAGGAGATCCGTCTGGTGCTCTCCAACGTGCGCAACCCTTCATCTGCCGGTATCTACCGTGTGGAGGCGCGGGTACGGGGTACGGAACCCAACCCCCTCTTCCGGAATGTGGGCAACTGGCTGATTACCATTGAAGACCCAGAGCGGATTGGCTTCTGATCTATTGACCCGATGATCTGACCTACTGTTGATCTTTGCGGCGATCCTATAGGCACAGCCCTTTTGCGGGTCTGGGACAGCGACACCCAAGTTCCCGGCCAGTTGGGGTGGGATCCCTCTGCAAGTGTTTGTTCGCCGTGGTATGGGCTGCTGGAAAAAGCCGGAGTTCTGAGTTTTTCTAAGAATGGGGATTGTGCAAATCCGGCAAGTTTGGGTGGGGGAGTGTTTACCTTGTTGCTTGCTGACACCTGGTATCCCAATTGGTGGCAAGCTCTGATTTTGGGCATGGTGCAAGGGATCACCGAATTTCTGCCCATTAGCAGCACGGCCCATCTGCGGGTGTTTCCGGCTTTGGTGGGGTGGCCGGATGCGGGCGCTTCGTTTACGGCGGTGATCCAGTTGGGCAGTTTGGGGGCGGTGCTGATCTACTTTGCCTCTGACCTGCGCCAGTTGATCCTCGGCTCTTGGAAGGCTTGGCGAGAACGAGATTTTCAGCAGGAGCCTTGGCGGCTGTCGGTCGGGATCTTGGTGGGAACAGTGCCAATTGTGGTTGCCGGCTGGGCCATCAAGGCCATTTGGGGATCCCCACCCCGCCAGTTGTGGGTGATCGCCACTGCAGCCATTGGCTTGGCTTTGTTGTTGGGCTGGGCAGAGCAAACGGGCAAACGCCAGCGAGACCTTCACAGCTTAGGTATTTGGGATGGGATCTGGGTAGGGCTGGCCCAAGCTTTGTCCCTGATTCCGGGGGTATCGCGATCGGGATCCACCATTACTGCCGGTTTGTTCCTCAATTTGCAGCGCTCGGTTGCTGCCCGCTACTCCTTCTTGCTGGGGATCCCGGCTTTATTTTTGGCTGGGGTACTGGAGTTTGTCTCGGATTTTGAGGTGGAGGCTTTGCTGCCGCAAGGGTTGGGCACTCTCTCTGCTTTTGTTTTTTCTTATCTCTCTATCGATTGGCTGATTAAGTTTTTGCAGCGCAGCAGCACTTGGCTGTTCATCTTTTATCGGATTGGCTTTGGCTTGTTTATCATCTTGGGTTTAGCGCTGGGGTTCCTAAGACCCTAATCAAGCTCAGTCAACTACAATCCACGGGGATCCCTGAGGTGGTCACTCCTTTCTGGCTGCTTTTCCCACTGAGAAGATTGGCAAAATGGGATCCCTGCCTGAGGAGGTGGAAAGTCAGATTCGCGCGTTGCCAGTGGAACGCTTAGAAGAGCTGGGTCTAGCCTTGCTGGAGTTCCAGTCGTTGATTGACCTCACCACCTGGCTTGATGGATTCAGCCATTAAAGGTTCTCCCCTTCAAAAAAGGGCTCCGTATCATACGCTGACGAATCTAAAGATTGAGCCCGTGTGTTGCAGCGCACTTGCACTTTGTTGAAGCAGATGTTAGTTTCTGCTTGAGCATCAGGCTGCAAATCCAGTCTTGCTCTTGTCGGGTGATGAACGGTAGATCCTCCTGAGAGAGTTCCTTCTAGGGATCCCTGCCCTAATTTTGTGTTGCTTGTAGCTCCAATAGAAGGATTGCCGGATCCCTGTGGGGGTCACTTGTGCCACTTGAACTGCTAGAACCAAGGCGATTATGAACGGCCTCAGGATACTGCTTATGTTGATGCTCTCTTCTGTGTTGGTGTTGCTGTGTGGGTGCAGTGGCGGGGGAGGTTCTGCCCCCAGTGCAGAAGAAGAGCCCAATCTTGATCCCACTACTGGATTTGTGCCAGAAAATCCGGGTGAGGATCCCTCTCCAGATATGATCCCGGTCGATGAACTGGATAGATTGTTTCCGAATTTGCCACCGGATCCAGGGGAGGCGGGCAAGCAAACTTTGGAGGGGATTGATGCCGATGGAGATGGCGTGCGTGATGATGTGCAGCGCTGGATTTACCGCCGGTATCCCAATGATGAGCTGAAGCGGAAGGCCATGCTGCGATACGCCAAAGCTTTACAGGCAAGCATCGTGAATGTTGACAGGGATAGTCGAGACCAGGTGCGTGCAAGAGTGCTTGATGTTTTCCGAGCAATTCGATGTGCGCGGTTAGCATTTGGCGGGGCAAATGAATTCGACCTGATTGATGAAGTTGCTGAAGCAAGAAGGGAAGTGCAATTTCAAATGCTTAACACCCAGGAAAGAGTTATTGCAGATTTAACTGTTGATGCCAAGTTCTCTGGACAAGTCGTTGGCGCAGAAGAATCGACATGTACTGACCCAATTCGCTAGATTAGTGAGGATAAATGGATGTTCGGTCGAAATACTGTTCGTCTTGTTGTTTTATTGTGCTGTTGCCTGTCTGTACTGATTCTCAAGTCTTGCTCATTACCAAACAGACCAAATATTCACTCAGTTATTTCTCCCAATTTCAGCTTCAATACCGCTGCACTTGTCCTCAAGTCTAAAATTTACTATATTAACGGACTGGCAACTGAAATACGTGACGCTGAGGATAATCGTGATAGAATCATTGCTGCCATTGGAGGAAACGAAGAGAATGTATTGAGCCGACTCAAAGACAACATTGGGTTCGAGCAAGACATCGCAAACTATCGGCTTGCTTACAACATGGCTTTGGGAGGAATAACTGCGTCTGGAAATGTAACTCAAGCAGCAGACAACCCAACCTTTCAAATCGTTGCATCCATTGCACTCAAGATTCGGGAAGCACTGCCAGAACTGTCAGACCCTCAAGCGTGGCAATATGCTCGTGTTCTTCTAAAAGCCCCAAATGCAAATGATATTCTAAGGCCACTATTGCAAAGGTTTAATGTCCAAGAAACTCTAATTAATCTTCTTGGTCAAAAATTCGGGATAGAATTGCCGACCAACATCTGGATATGATTCGAAGAAATACTATAGCTTCTCTCTACGACAATTTCATTTGGCCAGCCTTGGATGATGCCAGAGATGGTTATCATGTCTTAACTATCTCTAATTCTCAGGGAACAATATTTGTCGATGCTGCCAAGCGGACAATTGCAAATGCAACCTCTCAGAAGATTGCAGGTTGTTTCTTTGGTGGGGTTCAAGTTGCCCACATGATGGGATCCACAATCTCTAGCCTCAATGACATTCCTCTGTATGTCACCTTTGATGAAGATAGAGTGGTCAATTTGGTTAGAGAGGTTGCTCGAGCCTCTGGTGGAATCTCTGATGCTCAGGGTAATCCAGTCTTATCCAGATCTTTACTTGAACCTTTGGACTGGAATGTTAGGCTTGTGCCTCCTCTTGGCCCTGATGCTCTACCTCTTGACGGTCATAGATTTGACAACTTTTACCTCAATCGGAACTTCGAGGCTCGCCGGAAAATATTCCAAATGCTGGGGGATGCAGCAGAAACTCTCAATCCCACAAGCAATCAGTGCTTAGACCTTGAGATTGAGGAAATGGAATTCATTCCTCCTGCAACCTCTACAGGGCAAGCCAACTTGAAACTGAAAGTCCGCTTGCTGGATGCCCGCGGTCGAGTTGTAGAAGATGCCTCCGGCAAACGACCTCCCGTGCAGATCACCTTCCCTAGCATCACCAATGGTGAGCTTGACCCCGCAGAAGGGGAAACGGATGAAAAAGGCGAGTTCACCACCCAAGCCACCATCCTCAACCTGGACAGGCCCATCCAGGGAGGACGGGTCTACATGCAAGTTGATGCGCGGGCCGAATACCAAATTAAGGATGCACAAGGTCGGCCCATCGGGGATCCCCTTGTTGCCACAGACAGCAAACAGTTGAACTACACAGGCGGTTCTGGTTCCGGCTCTAGTGGCTCAGGGGGTTCTGGTGGCTCAGGCGGGGGATACTGTCCTCCGGGGGCCAATTGCGATCCGGATCCCTCCCAGGCGAATCCTGATGCCGGCAAAGCAGATGGGGTAGGGGATCCGCATTTGTACACCCTGGACCGGTTGCGCTACGACTTCCACGGGGTAGGAGAATATATCCTGAGCCAGAGTGTCGTACCCGAACTGGACTTTCAACTGCAAGCGCGCTTCCGCCCCTTCGGCAGCAGCACTGTCGCCAGCATGACTCGTGCCATCGCCACCCAAATGGGATCCCATCGTGTTGCCATCTACACCACCCCTGCCCCGGAACTGAGAATAGATGGCCAACTCACCGACTTACCCCCCGGTGGCTACCTGCTCCTCGCCTTAGCCGAACGCCCGCCCCAAGACCCAGAAGACGAAGACTCTGCATGGGAAACCCCCGACCCCAACTGTACCCCCGGCGGCTGCTACGGCTACGAACTCTTCCGTGGCCATCAGGGTGAGTACATCCTCAACTGGCCAGAAGGAGAAACACTCACCGTTCAACCCTACTTCCCCAACTCTGCAGCCTTTGCTCACCTGAGTTTTACCTTGGAGCTACCCCCCCAATACTTGGGACGAGTACGCGGCCTGTTGGGCAACTACGACTACAACCCCAGCAATGACCTGCAAAGCCGCAGTGGACAGCTAGTCTCCGAGACGGACTTTAACGGGCTTTACCCAGTCTTCGGTGACAGTTGGCGGGTCAGTCCTGCTGAGTCTTTGTTTGACTATGGCCCCGGAGAGAGCAGCGAGAGCCTGAGTAACCGGTCTTTTCCCAGTGGCTTTGCGGAGATTAGCCCAAGCCAACGCATAGGAGCAGAGCGCATCTGTCGGGATTCTGGGATCCAGTTGCACCCAAGATTCAGCTTGGAAGATTGCATTTTTGATGTTGCCATTATGGGTGGAGAGGCAGTGGCCGGGTATGGGGGCACTTATCGAACCACTGAGGCCGATGGCTATACCTTCACTCCCTTGGCCAGTGTCGGGCGAGTCAGAGACTTGGTGAAATCTGGCTCCGATTATTGGGTACTGGAAGAAGTTTGTAATCAATTTTCATTCAATACATGTGTGGATAGGAGGGAGAGAGTGAGTCGTATCACCCCTTTTGGAGGGGTAATTCCAGTGCTGGAGGCAGAAAAAAATGAATGGCCAGGCTATTCAGAGTGGTTCCGCAGAATCGGTGCATTTGAAGATGGGGTGATGCTGCTGAAAGGCACTCGGAGCTTTGATGCAGGGGTTGGAACCCGGAATGTGGGGGTTTTGAACAAAGTGAATGCCCAGGGCCAAGTCTCGACGTTTGTGGATGATCTCCCATTTGGGGCCTTCGGAAGAGGAACTGTAGAATACCTATCCAACCTCGTTCAGGTGGGCAATAGCGTCGTTTTCACCCGGTATAGCTTCCCGGTGATTACGGCTCGGCAAAGTCGGGATTGGCTGCGTTCCTGTTGTGGTCAGGAGTTGCTGCAGGTGGATGCCACAGGGCAAACCACTCAGGTGATGGATTTGAGTGCTTTTTTCCCGCCTGGGTTTTCGCTTATCTCGGATGACTCCGCAACCAAGCTCGTCGGGCAGGAGTATTATTTTCTGGCCAATAACCAAGGGGATCCAAGTATTCTCAAGGCCAATCCCAGTCAGGGGCTAGCGGTAGTGGTGGATGGGCGGGTGATACGAGAACAAAATGGTGGAGATTCTGTACCCATCCGGGATATTGACCTACAAGGAGCCAACTTAGTGGCTTTGTTGGGGCAGAGTCGTCTTTTGGAAGATGCAGAAGGGTCTTGGCGCAGTGGGTTGGCACGGGTGTCCCCTCAGGGATCCCTGAGTCCGATTTTCCGGATCCCGCAGGATTTTAGCTTGCAGCCGGAGAAGATAGTGGTGGAGGATGCGGGCTTTGGTTTGGTGGCCTGTCCAAGGCTTTCGAGTAACCAGCCAGAATTCTATTCCTGTGCCCTTTACCGGGTGACCCCTAGTGGAGGGTAGGAGCAAGCAGGAAGGCTTGGGCTATGACTTAGAGTATTTATTCACCCGCCTGCGACACGGTATGAACAACTTCCTCCTGTTGAAGAGCTTGCAGCGCCTGGGGCAAATGCTCCGCCAGCCGTGCCGGATCCACTCCCGTTAGGCCGCGTTCTTGCGCCAGATGGACAGCCGCCTGAGCATGCCACCACACCCCCGCACAGGCGCAACTGAGCAGGGCGGGAGCGTCCAAAGGTTGACCGGCTTGAGCTCTTCTTCGCGCCACTAGGCCCCCGATCAAACCGGTCAAGACATCGCCGCTGCCACCGCGGGCCAAAGCCGGTGTGCTTTCCGGGTTCACCCAGCATTCCCCAGTGGGAGAGGCGATCACCGTCCGCGCCCCTTTCAAAACCACCACTGCTCCACTCTGGGCTGCCGCCCTTTGGGCTGCCTCGATGCGATCCCCAAGCGGGATCCCCGGAAAAAGCCGCCGAAATTCCCCCAGGTGGGGGGTGAGGATGGCCTGGATCCCGTTTTCTGGCAGGCGCTCTACCCCCATCTCCGCCAGAGCATTGAGGCCATCGGCATCGATAACCCAGGGGATCCCGGCCCAATCCCGCAGCAGGAGTTCCAGCAGCGGTAAGCGGGTTTCTCCCAAGCCCGGCCCCACGGCCACCGCCTGAAAGGGTTTCAAGGACTTCGTCCCGCTGTCGCGATCAGCCACCTGGGGCAAAGCGGGGATCCCCTCCCAGGCATAGACCAAGACTTCCGGCAGGGCGCTGTGGATCACTCCTTTCAACTCCGCCGGCACCGCCATCGTCACCATACCCACCCCACTGGCGCGGGATCCCAGCCCCGCCAACAGGGCCGCCCCGGCATAGGCCGCCGAGCCTGCCACCCCTAGCAGGGATCCCTGGCGGTATTTGTGGGTATCCAAAGGGGGATCCGCGGGAAAGTGCTGCCAAGGCCGCAGCAACAACCGGGGAACCTCCACCTCTGGGTAGGCCCAAGGGGGGATCCCGAACTCGATGCGGCGCAGCCGTCCCACCCAAGGCAGAGCCGCTTCCTGCCACAGCCCCCGTTTCCAAAGGCCAAGGGCATAGGTATGGCTGGCGCGAATGCAGCAGCCCCAGACTTCCCCGGTTTGGTCGTTGAGGCCAGACGGCAAATCCAGGCTGAGGATGGGGATCCCACTGCCATTGGCCCACCCCACCGCCCCCGCCCAAGGCTCCCCCAAAGGCCGGTTCAGACCGATCCCAAACAGGGCATCAATTAACAAATCGCAATCGGCCAGCTCTTCAAGACTCTCCACAAACTCTGCCCCCAGCGCCTTGAGATAGCGGGCGTGGTCTGCCGTCAGGGGTTTGAGATCCGGCTTGCCCAGCCACACCTTCACCGACTTTTGGGCCAGCCATAGCTCCCGCCCGACCACCAACCCATCGCCACCGTTGTGCCCTGTCCCACAGAGGATGCCAATGCGCTGGGCTTGCGGAAAATCCTTCTGCAACTGAGCAACAACGGCCAGCCCCACCTTCTCCATCAGAGCGGCAACGGGCATGCCGGCAGAGAAGATCTGCTCCTCAATGCGCTGCATCTGCGCGGAACTAACCAAGCTGATGGCCGGATCGAACTGGCAACGAGAACCCATATCGCTACGCAACGCTGTTGCAACCGGCGGCATTGCTGAGGGGAGATGGCTCATGGCTAAGTTGCGCTAATCGAGCTTAGCTCTATCACATTCCCATCCGGATCCCGGACAAACACAGCCGCCCGCCCGGAAGCGCTCGGTTGCACCTCATACCCTTCCTGCCGCAGGCGAGCCTTCACCGCTTCCAAGTCATCTACCCCCAGCGCCACATGGGGATTACGCCCCCACTTTGAGGATCCCGTTCCGCTTCGCTGCCGTGGATCCATCAGCTCCTCGGCCACGATTAAATGAATTTGGGAGGAACCTACTTGATACCAAGCGCCGGGAAAGTTAAACGCAAACCGTTCCACCTTGGGGATCCCAAGCACCGTTCCGTAAAAATGTTCGGCTCTGGCCAGATCGCTCACCCAAAGGGCGGTGTGCAGGTGATGATAGGTTGGCTTTTGGGGGGCAGTCATTGTCTTGTTGGGAAATCTTGACCGTGGGGCTTTGCAAGGCCGACGCGAACATCAATATTTTCTCCGAACGGCAAGCCAAACCCGTAAGCTAAGGTGGAGCTAGCGCACCCGCGACAACCGTATCTTTGTTTTCGCACAGGGGTTGACCTATGGGATCCCGCACCAAGTTTTTCGGCACGGTCTTGGCCATGTTGGCCGTGAACAGCATCTACATGCAGTTGCAGCAGCTTTCCCTGAGGCTGGAGGAAAGGGATCCCGCCCCCTCTGAGCAGTCTTCTCCAGAGCCTCAAAGCAGCCAGGACTCCGTCCTGCTTCCGCGAGCGGAACGGCTGGATCCCTGGCGTCGTGTTGCCCAAGTCTTGCAGGGTCTGTGGCCCGGCGATGCGAGCTTGAAAGGACTCCGTTCCGCCAACGCGAACGGGATCCTGTCGCCAGAGTCCACGTCCCCCCTGGAGCCTTGAGTGCCAAGCTGAGAGGGGATATGACGCTTTGCAAAGGGGATCAAACCCCGTACCATAGAGGAGCAGGTTTCTCCGTTTCTCTGTTTTCAATCCCCAGGACTCACCATGGTGCAGCCGTCAGCGACCTCTGGGCAAAAGCCGATTGTGATCGCCCCTTCCATCCTTTCAGCCGATTTCAGCCGGTTGGGGGAGGAAGTACGGGCAGTGGATGAGGCGGGGGCCGACTGGATCCATGTGGATGTGATGGATGGCCGCTTTGTGCCCAACATCACCATCGGCCCGTTGGTGGTGGAAGCGCTGCGCCCGGTGACGTCCAAGCCCCTGGACGTCCACCTGATGATTGTAGAGCCGGAGAACTATGTGGCGGATTTTGCCAAAGCAGGGGCCGACATTATTTCCGTGCACGCAGAGTCCAGCTCCACCATCCACCTGCATCGCACCCTCAGCCAAATCAAGGATCTGGGCAAGCAAGCGGGCGTGGTGCTCAATCCGGCCAGCCCCCTGGAGCTGATCCAATACGTGCTGGAGCTGGTGGATCTGGTGCTGATCATGAGCGTCAACCCCGGATTTGGCGGGCAAAGCTTCATTCCGGCAGTGGTGCCCAAAATTCGTCAGTTGCGGGCCATGTGCGATGAGCGGGGCCTGGATCCCTGGATCGAGGTGGATGGCGGCATCAAAGCCAGCAACGCTTGGCAGGTGATTGAAGCAGGAGCCAACGCCATTGTGGCCGGTTCGGCAGTGTTCAAAGCCAAAGACTATGCCGAAACCATTCGCAGCATTCGCAACAGCCGCCGTCCCGAGCTGGTGACAGTTTAAGGTGACAGTTCATTTTGAAGGAAACTGCTCCCTTACTGAAATCCGGCTTGACCCCAGCGCTGCGCTGAGCCAACTCCTCACGTGCCTTTAGCGCAAAGCAGCAGCCCCTTTCTGGGCAGCGTAAGGCCCCGTCCCGCTGTTGACGGCAGTTGTGCCCAGGCAATGGGGAGGCCCATCGACGGAGGGGGGGAGGATCGGCTGGGGCAAAGTGGGGCTGAGAAAAGTCTGACAAAAAGGCACGCGGTTGCGCCGAATATCGGCAAGGTAGGGGGGAGGAATGGTGCCCAGATAGGCGCCCAGCACCTGCTGCTCGGGATCCTCTGGCAGTATTTGGTAATGCAACATCAGGCGATTATCGGGAAACCAGGCGCGGATAAGCCTTTGCAGGGCCTTCAAGTTGAAGCCCGGCTCTTCAGGGTTGCGAATCAGGTGCATTCCCGCCAGGCGCCCGCCGACAAAATAGGCTTGCACATAAAACCCACGGGCGTAGATGGGCGGCTCCGAGGAATTCTGGGACGGGGGAGAATCGGGCAGATAAAGAGCCTCCCCCCCAGGGCGCAGTTGCCAGCGGCTCCAGCGGGGATCCTCCCGCTCGCTAGAAAGGGTCTCCCAATTGTTGGCGCGGGCGTAGCTCAAGAAGCGCTCCTCGACCATGCCCAGATAGAGCATTTCCATTTGCAAGGGCAGCCGAGCCCGGGTTTGCAACAGGGGCAGAGTGCGCACTTCTCCCTGCTTGAGCACCAAGGTTTCCCCCAGCGCCGGGCAAGGGACACCTATGAGCATAGCCATCAGCAACCCTGTTCCAATTGCCCGTCCAATCTGGCTGAGGCCGCGCCTTGCGAACAGCTCTAGCCGGAGAGGTAAAAACTGCGCCACTGGCTGCGGCTGTGGCCCATTGCCCCTCAAAACCGTCGAAGCAGGAATGTAGGATGAGATCAGCACAGCAAAAAAGCAGGGTAGCAAGTAACCGATCCTAACCCAAAGAGACAAGGTTCTTCGAGAATCTTAATCTGGTCTCTGAGGAAAGTTGCTTGCCAGTCTGCCCTGCCGATGGTTTGGGTAGCGAATGCGCATTACCCTCGAGAATGGCATTCCCGCTGCAGCAGCTTCTGACCGGACAGAATGGCCGGGATTGATCGTCATTGCCGGCCCCACGGCCACCGGGAAATCTCGACAGGCACTGCTTTTGGCCGAACGGCTGGGATCCCCGTTGTTGAATGCGGACTCTCGCCAGGTCTACCGCGAGTTCGACATCGGCACAGCCAAGCCTACCCCTGCTGAGCGGGCTCTCTGGCCCCACGAGCTGATTGACTTTGTGGATCCCCGCCACACCTACACGGTGGCCGAGTTTCAGCAGGCGGCCCAAGCCCGCATCGCCGAGGCCCATCGGCAGGGACAGACTCCCATCCTGGTGGGGGGCACCGGTCTCTACATCCAGTCGGTAACCTCCGGCCTGGGGATCCCTGCTGTACCCCCGCAGCCCCAACTGAGAAGACAACTGGAAACTTGGCCCCCTGAGATCCGCTACGCCTGGCTGCAGCAGTTGGATCCCGTTGCCGCCCAGCACATTCATCCCCATGACGCGGTGCGCACGCTGCGGGCTTTGGAGATCGTTTACGCCACTGGGAAGCCGGCTTCCAGCCTAAGGCGGGCTCATCCCCCCCATTACCCCATCTTGATCCTGGGGCTGCGCTGCCCAATGCCCCGTTTGGAACAACGCATTGCCCGGCGCACGGCGGAGATGATGGAGCGGGGGTGGATCGAGGAGGTGAAAACCCTGCGGGAGCGCTATGGGCCCCACCTGCCCCTTTTGAATACTTTGGGCTACGCGGAAATCGGCGCTTATCTGGAGGGGCGGATCCCGGAAGCCGAGCTGCAGCCCCTGATTGTGCGGCGCACCCGCCAATTTGCCAAGCGGCAGATGACCTGGTTCCGGGCCCTGCCAGGGATCCAGTGGCTGGACTGCGAAGCTGAGGATTTGCCGGAGCAGATCTGGAAGCAGGTCAAGGCTTGGATGGCAGCTCCGACCACTGTTGAAACCAGTCCCGCCGCCGCTGAGCATCGGCTTTTCGATCCGTAAGGATCTCCAACACCCGCACCCCTTGGGCAGGTAAGGGATCCAGAGCTTCGGCCAGCTCCTGCCAGCTTTCCACCCGCCGGTGGGGAATGCCGTGGGCTTGGCAGAGGAGGGCAAGATCCACCGACTGGGGAGTAGCAAAGTAGGGCTCAAAGGGCGGATCTGGCCCTTGACGGCCCACTTCAGCAATGGGCAGCAGCTCGAAAATCCCACCCCCCTGGTTGTTGATGAGGAGAATGGTCAGGGATCCCTGCAGGTGAGGGCCAAGCCGCAGGCCGCCGCAGTCGTGCAAAAAGGCCAGATCCCCGGTTAGCAGCACCGTTGGGCGTTTGTGAGAGCCGTGGGCCACCCCAAGGGCGGTAGAGAGAATGCCATCGATGCCGTTGGTGCCGCGGTTGAAGTAGGGCCGGATGCGGCGGTCGTTGGGGGGCCAAAACCACTCCACATCCCGCACCGGCGTGCTGTTGGCAATGAATAGCGGCGTCTCTGGCGGCAGGTGGCGGGCCAGCCACCAGGCAACCTTGCCTTCAAACCACTCCGATAGGTCAGTCATGGCCTGGTCTAGGGCAGCACGGATTTGCGCTTCGGCTGTCAGCCAGCCCTGCAGAAAAGTTGTTCGCTTGGCCGGCGCTTCCGGGATCCCGGCGACCCACTCCTCTACGGCGAAAGGCAAGTGGGTGGTGGGGTTGTGCAGGGGATCCCCATTCTCAGGGCGGGGATCCAACCGCCAAACGCGGGGAGCAACCTTGGCCAGGGTTTGCCGCAGCGCTTTGCTGGTGGGCAGGGATCCCAGTTGGATGACTTGCTCCGGCCAAAGCTGGGGCCGATCCCGCTGCAGGATGAGATCGTAGGTGGTGATGAGATAGGGGTTGAGGGAAGCGTAGTTGCGCAGGGGAGAGAGCCCCTCGGCCAGAACCGGCCACCCCAAAGCCGTCGCCAAACGGGCCACTGCCTCCACATAACGCTGGGGATCCGCCGGTTGAGCCGGCCCCGCCAAGATCACCCCCCGCTCACAGCTGCGCCACTCCTGCCAAAAAGAAACCGTCTCCGTCTGAAAAGGGCTCCGCACCGCCTGCAAGGAAGAGCCGGTGCATGGCGGAACAACTCCACGAAAAAAGGTCTTCTCAAACTCCGGATCTTCCTGTAGATGGAGCAGCGGCGCAGTGCTGCCGTCAGCAATGGGAGCCAGGGGATCCCGGAAGGGCACATTCAAATGCACAGGGCCGGGGAAGGGGTAAAGGGTGCGCTCCCAGGCGTGAACCAGGGTCTGGCGCAAGTAGGCCAGGGCTTCTGGATCCGCGCTGGGCAGGGCCAACTCCGCCTGCCAGTTGGGGTAATGGCCGTAGAGCTTCACCTGGTCAATCGCTTGGCCGGCGCGGCAGTGGCGCATCTCCGGGGGCCGATCCGCCGTCAAAACCAAAAGCGGCCAGCCACTTTCTGCCGCCTCGATGAGAGCTGGGAAAAAGTGAGCGCCAGCGCTGCCGGAAGTACACACCAGGGGGATGGGCTGCCGGGTTTGCTGGGCCAACCCCAGAGCAAAAAAGGCTGCCGACCGCTCATCCAGCACCGGGATCGCCTCGATGTTGGGGTGCTGGGCCAGGGCGTAGGTCAGGGGGGCTGAGCGGGATCCCGGAGACACCACCGCTAAACGGCAACCCAGCCGACTCAAGGTTTCGGCCAATAGGGATCCCCAGAGGGTGTTGAGGTTGCGCCAGTCCAGCCGCCTCGGCAGGACAAAGTTTTCACCGGTCACAGCGGAGACAAGGTGTTGAGATCGAATCGGGATCCCGGCGGCAAAAAGTGAATGCGGGCATTGTGCAGCCGAAAATACTCATCCGCTGCCGCCTCCTGAACGGTCGAGTACAGTTGCGTCCCGTCCACAATCGTCACCGTCCCCAAGCCGATCACCTCCATCACATCGTCGGCCTGGATCACCACCGCCGTATTCTCATCAATGCCGATACCCAAACATTGGGGATAGTGGGCCACCGCCGTGACCAGCCGCACCAGGCGATTGCGCTGATGGAAATGTTGATCGATGATGACGCGAGGCAAAAGGCCCAGGCCTGTCTTCACCGTTACAATTGCCGGCGTGGGCGGTTCTCCGCTGTAGCCGCGGGAGATCATCTGCTGCCCCAACGCAGAAGCTCCGGCACTGGTTCCGGCAATTACCGTCTGCCCCCGCTGCCACTGCTGTCGAATGGCCTCCATCAGCTCGCTGTGGGCCAGCACCTCCGCCAGCCGCTCCTGATCCCCACCCGTAAAGTAGATGCCGGTGGAGAAGCGGATTTTCTCAACGTTATCGGGATCCCTTGCCTCCATCGGGCTGCGGATATCCAGAACTTGGAGGCTGGCTGCCCCCATCTGCTGAAAAATGTTGGCGTAGATCTCCCCCAGCACCGCCGGGATCCCAGAAGCCGCGGGCACGATGGTGATGTGGGCAGACTTTCCCCCCGCTCGGCGGAAGAATTCCCAAAGGATGTGGCGCTCATTTTCCTTGTCCTCTGCTCCCCCGACGGCGATGATGTCGGAACGGGCGGTGATGGGATCCTTCACAGTAGGGCGGCTTAGGGGTTGGGCGTCGTTTGTCGGCGTGGAAGGAACTCCATTCCACTCCAGCTCACGGTGGGCGGCAGAAACATCAGGCAAATGGGGCATGGAGCGCGAGGAAGATTAAAATGAGCACATTTCACTTTCACTATGCTACGGCTTGGAATTCGGTTTGGCGCAGCTCAATTCCAGATTTCACGGAAGAGTCAGGGGTTGGTTAGGGGTCTCAAAAGGGGGAATAATGTTCATAAGAACACCCCTCGTCTCGTCCTTCGGTTCACCCAGCAGGAGCATCCATGGCCAGAAAACCCGACGGATATCTTGTCCACATCATGCTGGAAGGTGGACAAACCATGCAGGTACGGGTCAAAGAAGCCAGAGAATACACGGAGTTGATCAACAACCTCATGGTGGGCGGCGAAGAGTTCATCACCTTGCCCAAGCAAATGGACAATGAGTACATGATCGTGCGTCCTCAACGGGTGTCCGGCGTGTCGGTGGAGGCGATCTACGCTTCCAGCGTTGGCATCGACCTATGAAATTGGGGATCCCTTGCCCAAAGAACGGAATAGCTGGGGATCCCAATACAAAACCCCCGCCACCAGAGCAGGGGCTGCCAGAGGGCTAGACCCTGAAGGGCCTAGAATCCATGGCGTTGGTAGGTCGCCCTTGTGGAGGCAAGATCACCTTGTCGATCACGTGGATGACACCGTTGGAAGCTTCAATGTCGGCTGTTACCACATTAGCATCGTTGACCTTGACACCATCAGCCAAAGAGATTTCCACAGGGGATCCCTCGACCGTAACCACTTCCCCAGCTTCCAAAGAGGTGGAGAGAACTTTGCCGGGCACTGCATGGTAAGTGAGAAATCGAAAAAAGTCCCCGAAAAAGATGTTTCTACTGCCCCAAGATGCTTTCTTACAAAGGCTGCGGGGGTATCTTCCACTAAGGTTAGATTTGCAACAATCATCGCAGGGTGGTGGTGAGCAATCCAAAACAGGCTGAAAAAGGATCCCTTGAGGCTGAGGGATCAGTTACGTTTGTCTGCATCTATAGTCATTCTGATTCAAACTAAAACGCTGCACCCACACCTGAAGCGTTGAATGCGCGGGGCTGGAAGACTTTTCTTGGTAGCTCAGGCGTCTCACTCTAACCTGAAACGACTGTACTGTTTTGTTTGCTCGAGCTGTCTATCCAGCGGCAGCACAAAAAATAACACCCTCACGGTGCCGAGCAAAGGGATAAATGAGTTAACGAGCTCGTAATAATCCTGGCAGTTGTGCTTACTCTTCTTCCGGCTCGAAGTCTTCGTCGTAGTCGTCCCCGATCAAATCGTCGATATCATCGATATCTTCTTCCAAAGCCATCTCAGGGACTTCAATAGGCTGCTCAATCAACCGGCCCTCTTTGCGCAACCAATCGAGAATGGAAAGGCTGCTGGGGGAGGGCACCACCGTTGGCGGTTGATCGCGGGGCTCTTCGCGCAGAGAGGGATTGTGGTAGTACATGCCGTACGGAAAAAGGGCAGTTATCGACGAGGAATGAACTCGGCTTGGATTGATCTCCTCTCAACCGAGGGACGCGGGCTTTCCATCGATATATCCCTCAGTTTAGCCTATGCCTGCCACTCCTGCAAAAAGCGGCGCAGCACCCGCTCCAGTTCAACAGCCCGCGCTGCCTTGAACAGCAGCCGATCCCCGGCTTGCACGTGATGGAGCAAGATTTCCAGCAGTTCGGATACCTCCTCGCAGCGTTCTGTCTGGGCTGCCGGTTTTTGGTCGAGCAGCGGTTGCATTTCTCCTTCGGGATCCAAGAGCAAGATCCGATCCAGCCCCAGAGGGGCAGCCGCCCGACCCACCTCTGCATAGAGCTGAGGCGCATGCTCTCCCAACTCCCGCATCGGGCCGAGAATGGCCCAGCGCCGTTTTCCCGGGGTTTGGGCCAGCAGGTGTAGAGCCGCGATCATCGCTTCCGGCGAGGCGTTGTAGGTTTCGTCCCAGATTTCCACATCTCCTGCCAGCTTGAGATGGCGGTTGCGCCCCTCCAGAGGGGTAGGCAAGGCGATGGGTTCTCGGAGCCGCTCCCAATCCAGCCCCAAGCTGCGCAAAGCAGCCAGCACCCCCATCCAGTTGAGGGCATGGTGTCTTCCCGGCAAGGGCACCGGCAGCGTTAGGCCCTCCACGGTTACCGTTTGGGCTTGGGGATCCCATTCTCCTCGTAAGTCCCCCCGATCCAGACCATAGGTAAGGGTTTGTCCCGACCACAGGCTGGCGGCGGTAGACAACAGCAAGGGATCTTCTCCATTCAGCAGAGCCACCCCCTGCCCTAGCTCCTGCAGCAGCTCGCACTTGGCAGCAGCAATGGCCGCGCGGGATCCCAGTCTGCCGATGTGGGCGGTGCCAATATGGGTGATCAAGGCGTGGGTGGGCTGAGCCATCTGAGCCAGGCGGCGAATTTCTCCGGGGCCTCGCATGGCCATTTCCAGAACCACAAACTGATGCTCCGGTCGCATCTGGAGCAGGGTTTGAGCAACCCCGATGTCGTTGTTGTGGTTGGCCTCACTTTTGAGAACTGTGCCGTAGCGGGATAGGGCAGCCGCCAGCATTTCCTTGGTGGTGGTTTTGCCTGCTGAGCCCGTGATGGCTACTACGGAGGGGGGAAACTGCTCCCGCCAGCCTCTGGCAATGCGCTGGTAGGCAGCTAGGGTATCTGAGACTTGAAAATGGGGCCCAGCCACCGGACGCTGGCTGATGACGGCAACGGCCCCCCTTGCCAAAGCTTGTGGAATAAAGTTGTGTCCATCAAACCGTTCCCCCCGCAGCGCCACAAAGACTGAGCCTGGCTGGAGTTGGCGGCTGTCGGTGCAAATGGCCCGAATGGGAAACCGCAGCAGACAGGGATCCCCCTGCAGAGGAGTTTGCAGCAGGTCGGCCACAGTTTGTAGAGTCAGCATGGGGCAGAAGGTTGGTCTAGAGCCCACAGTGAGAAGTGAGAAAAGAGAAACGAGAAAAGAGCAGCGAGTGGTGAGAAGGAAGTATGAAGTATCCTCACTCCTCACTTCTCTCTCCTCACTCCTCTCTCCTCACAGCCTGGCTGCAGCGTTTCGATCCCAGTCGGGAGGGCGATGATGGCCTCTTTGGCCATGCCGATGAACAGGCCATGTTCCACAACCCCCACCGTCCCTTTGAGTTGATCGGCGATCTTGGCAGGATCCGCCATGGGGCCGAATTGGCAGTCGAGGATGTAGTGCTGCTCGTCCGTCAAGTAGGGATCCCCGTTGGCATTCCGCCGTAAGGTGGCTGTGCACCCCAGAGCCTCTACCCGCGCCAAGGTGGTTTTCCAGCCAAAGCGCACCACCTCTACCGGCACCGGGAAGCGAATGCCCAACTGCGGGACTTTTTTAGAGGCATCGGCGATGATGATCAGCTCGGCAGCGCTGGCCTCCACCAATTTTTCCCGCAACAGGGCCCCTCCTGCCCCTTTGATCAGGTTCAGGGATCCCACTTCAATCTCGTCGGCCCCATCGATGGCCAGATCCAGGCGGGGCTGCTCCTCCAGGGTGGCCAGCGGGATCCCCAGGGAGCGGGCCTGTTCAGCCGTGCGCTCGGAGGTGGGCACACCGAGGATCTGCAGACCCTCGCTTTGCATCCGCTCTGCTAGGGCGCTGACAGCAAAGGCGGCTGTGGATCCCGTGCCCAGCCCCACCACCATTCCCGACTGCACCTTTTGAACTGCAGCTCGGGCTGCCGCCTGTTTCAGCTCATCTAAAGACTCGGTCCCGCTGCCGCCAAGGGTAGTCATTCCCAGCTCCTCTCCCGTGGATGAAGATCCTACCAAAGTGCTTTGCACCGCTACCGCCCGCTCCAGCTAAAACCCTCCGGCGCTGCCACCACCCGACCGAAGAGATCATAGGGCTCGGCGTGGGTGATCTGCACCGGCACCAGGGATCCCAGAGAGCCCTCCCCACGCACGTACACCACCCCGTCCACTTCGGGGGCAAAGCGAGGGGAGCGGCCAATCCACTCGCCGGTTCTGGGGTTTTCCTGCTCCAAAAGTACAGGTACCACTCGGCCCACTTGCTCGCGGTTGCGGCGGAAGGCAATGCCTTGCTGCAGTTGCATTAGACGGGCGCGGCGCTCTTGTTTGACAGCCTCTGGAACCTGATGGGGGAGGTGGTAGGCAGGGGTGCCCTCTTCGGGAGAAAAGGTAAACACCCCCACATGGTCAAACTGATGGCGCTGGACAAAGTCTAATAGATGCTGGAAGTGCTCCTCCGTCTCCCCAGGAAAGCCGACGATAAAGCTGGTGCGCAGCACGGCATTGGGCAACGCCTGGCGCAGCCGCTCGATCACCCGGTCGTTGACCTGCCCTTGCCAGGGGCGATTCATGGCCTTGAGGATCTCAGGATGGCTGTGCTGTAGGGGCAAATCCAGGTAAGGCAAGAAATTGGGAGTTTCTTGGATGGCCTCCACCACTGCAGGCGTGATGCCGGTGGGGTAGGCGTAGAGCATGCGGATCCAGGGGATGGGGATCTGGCCCAGGGCGCGAATGAGATCTGCCAGCCGCGGCTCCCCGTAGAGGTCGATCCCGTAGTGGGTGGTGATCTGGGAAATTAAAATCAGCTCCTGCACCCCCTCTTCGGCCAGTTGTTCTGCTTCCCGGAGGATGGACTCGATGGAGCGAGAGCGTTGGTCGCCCCGCAAGTGGGGAATGATGCAGAAGGAGCAGCGGTAGTTACAGCCCTCAGCTACCCGCAGGTAGGCCACCGGCGCATGGGTGGTGCGATAGCGAGGTACGGTCTCGTCGGCAATGTAATCCAGGCTAGAAGTAACGGCATTGACCCGCTCTCCCCGCTCCACCCGCTCGATGATTTGGACGATCTGGTGATAGTCGCCCGTACCCACGATAGCCACCGCCTCCGGGATCTCCTGCAGCAGCTCCTCCTGGAAGTGCTGCGCCAGGCAGCCGGCAATGATGATCTTTTTGCCTTGTACCGCCAGCTCCATCAGGGTGCTGACCGACTCCCGTCGCGCTGCCTCGATGAAGCTACAGGTGTTGACAATCACATAGTTAGCGCTCTCTTCGTCCCCATCCACCCGGTAGCCCGCTTGGGCCAGCAGGCCCAGCATGTGCTCGGTGTCCACCCGGTTTTTCTCACAGCCCAGGTGCAAGATGGCAACGGCCGGGGCCTCCGGCGCCAAACGGGAGGGGCTGCGGAAGGGCGTAGGCAGGGTGCTTTCTAACCGGTTCATCAGGAGGCCAAGAAGCTGGCAGAAACGGACAACAATCGATGGGGCTTTCCTATTCTAGTCCCAGTTGGATTTCCCCTCGCTTTTGCAGGGGGGCAGCAGATGGCCCTCTGTTTCTAAGCCCAAGCGGCTAGTCCTAAAATTGCGTCCACACCAAGCCCACCGACACCACCACTGCCAGGCCGCTGGCCGCCCAGCTCCAGGGATCCCCGCCAGCCGCCGTCGGAAACAGAGGCGCTTGTCCATAGCCCCGCAGGCGCAAAGCCTGATAAACCCTCTGCGAGCGCTCGTAGCTGCGCACCAACAGGGTGCCCACCGAAGCAGCCAGGAAGGGTAGATCTTGTCTTAGAGACGGCCCAGGACGCCACAGGGATCCCCGCGGTCGCCAACCCCTCAGCCGGGCTGCCCGTTGCATCTGCTGCCACTGAGCGGCCACCTCCTGCAAATAGCGCTGGGTGAGCCAGGCCAGTTCCAGCAGGAGGTCTGGGATCCCCAGGGCCCGCAAAGCTGCCAACAGTTCCGATGTGGGGGTGGTCTCCAGCAGCAGCATCGTGAGGGCAAATAGGGCCAGCCCTCTCCCCCCAATGCGAAGCGCCATCTGCAGCCCCTCCCAACGCAGAGCCAGGGATCCCCAGCGCCACAGGATGGTTTCCCCCGCCCAGAAGGGAAGGATCCCCATCAACCCTGCCACCAACAGCCCTGGGGCTGCCAGCCGCCTCAGCCCGAGGCTCCAAGGCAATCCCGACAGGCTCCACAGTCCAGCCACCAGCGCCCAGATGAGCGGCAAGAGGGCCAGGCACCTCACCGAGGCGAAAGCCGCCATCAGCGCCATCAGGCCCAGCACCTTGGGCAGAGGTTGCCACCGGTGCAGCCAGGAAAGGGGTTTGGAGGGGTGAGGATGGGATTGTTGACCGCGCCAGCAGCAAGGGATCCCTGAGCCGGCTTCATCTCTTGCCATACTCTCCCAGCAGCGCCGGTTGTACCCGCTGCAAAAACAGCACCACCCAACTGGCGAACAACCCCTCCACCACCATCAGGGGGATGTGGGCCACCACCAAGCTCCCAAGAGCCAGACGACCGGCTTCTGTGGAGAGGATCCCGCTGCCAGCGTCAACCACAGCAGCCATGACCACCCCGTAAAACAACAGCACTGCTAGACCCACCCCAACCGCTCCCGCCAAGAAGGCAGACACTCCGGCCCCCATCACCCGACGGCCTGCCCGAAAAATCCCACCGGCCAGGAGCGCCGGGATCCCCATAATGGCGGCGTTGATGCCCAATGTGGTCAGGCCCCCATGGCCAAAGGCCACCGCCTGAAAAAACAAGCCCACTACAATCGCCGGATAGGCCAAAGCCCCCAACATCAGACCCATCAACCCGTTCAGCACCAGATGCAGGCTGGCCGGGGGAAAGGGCAGGTGAATCGAAGAGGCCACAAAAAAGACAGCCGTGAGCAAAGCCGCTTTGGGCAACTGGTCGCGACAGCGTTGCGTAGCAATATGGCGGGGATCCCGTTCCCACCAAGGACATTGCTCGGCAACGCCGGCGCGACGGAGAAGCCGCAAGCTGTAGCTGGTGATCAGGGCGGTGATGCCATAACCCCCTAGCCAAAGCGGTGCTGGCAAAATGCCATCGCTGATGTGCATGGTCAGTCCTACTCCAGAGCAGAGGAGCCAGCCTGGGAGCCTGAGATTCCTGACCCTGGAGATCCCGAAACCGGTGGGCTCTCCACCGCTGCGTAACCAGATTGACGGGGCCTGGAGAAGAACAGAGCTGTGCCCAGACAGCCCCAAATGACACAGGCGGCCATAACCCCCCGCTGCAAAGGCCCAAAGGGTGGGGAAGCGCTGGGGATCCCTTCTGTCTGAGGGAACTCCTCGCCCACCGGCACGTTGACCAACACCCCATGCCCCGCCTGGCGAATCCGCACCTGCCAGAGGCCCGTCAGGTTGGGATCCGGCTGCAGCAGAAATCGTCCCCGCGCATCCGTCTGTCCCTCCTGCCAAGGGGTAGTGGGATCCGTTGGCGCAAATACCGTCACCCGGGCGGATCCCATCGGTTCCCCAGAATCGTAGCGGGCCTGGATCTCAAAAGCGGGAACTGCCCGCCAAGAGGCCTCCACCCCGTGGCCCCAAGCGGGAGCAGACAGGAGCAGGCCGAAAGCCAGCAAGCTCAACCGTGCTCCGCATCGCTGACGCGACGCCGCAATCAGGCTCAGTCGGCAGGAAGGGATCCAAAGTTTTGGCCAGACTCGGTTCATTGGTTAGCTGAGGACAGACGACAATCTCTACGCTCTGCAGGCGACCGGTCTTAGAAAAGCCAAGACTTCAGGGCGAAGACTCTGTCTGGGCAGGGCCAGAGGCAGCGCGGCAGTGGCCTTCCCCCACATGGCCCAAGTGGTGCAGGATCTCCAATACGGCCTTAGCCGCAGGGGATCCCTCCTGCAGATCCCCCCAGTCCACTTCCAGAAGGTCGGATCCCCCCCCAGTGCTCCGCGCCGCTGACGTGGCCAGCCGCTGCTCCAGGGAGACAGGATCCAACTTCACCAAAGGGGCAAACCCCAGAGCTGCTTGATTGAGGCTGTCGTTGGGGGGCAAGCTTCCATCTCCAAACAGGTGGTCGAAATGGAAGGTGACCTCCAGATCTGCCACCTGGCCGACGCGCACAAAGCCTTTGCGCTCCTCCCCCACATACTCTCCGCAGGTGAAGGCCACCTCAGGGCTGAACTTGAGCACAAACGGCATCTCCCCAGCCCCTTCCTTTATCGGTCGGGCTTGGCCTTCGATCCAGAGGGAATAGCCCTTTGCCGGCCCCTCCAGTGCTGGCACCAGCCGCCACCCCAGGGCGTTGTAGTGGCCAGGGGGTGCCTCTAGGGATCCCAGTAAGGCCCGCTCCGCCGGGGGAGCCGTGATCAAATCAACCGTGATGGGGCCGGAGAGGCTGACCAATGCCCGTGCCAGCAAATCTGCATTTCCTTCCGGATCAAAGGGCGGATCGGTTTGGTAGGCGGTTATGTCCGCCAGCGTCACGTACACGTGCTCAAAGCTCAGTTCCCAGCCGTCTTTGGAGACAAACCCCTCCCGAATGAAGTCCTCGCCGTTGGCCCAAAACTCCAGAGTACCCATCTCTGCCTTTGCTTGGGCTAGGGGTGCTTCCTGCCTGACCTTTTCCGCTCCAGCGTTAGAAGCCGGTCGGCAGGCGCCTAGAGAGAAGGCCAACCCAAGGGCCAGAAAGGGTAAAGCTAACCCCTTGCCCCAGGGATCCCTTGTTGAAGCACTAAGCCGAAATGGAGTGTGTTTCACCAGTTCCCCTGCCAAGGACTCGGTCCCGATGACGCAAACGGCACTGCTCTACCGAAACACAGGCTTCCCTGGTGTTACAATCCCCCACCAGGGCATCTGTAGGGCTATGCCTATGGCAAGGGCTACTCCTGCGCCAGATTCCCCGCCCGCACCCAACCTTCCTGCCCATTCTGACGGCGGATGCGCTGCCAACGGCCATCTTCGCTGAGGCCCAGCACCGTCACCACCTCGTTCATAGGCACACCGCCAATGTAGGTTCCCTCCCGCTCTGGAGTGGCCCGCAGCGCCAGGCCAATGGGCTCGATCACCCGTCCCCGCTCACCTGGGGAAACCACTGCTGCCGTGGGGGGTCGAGTCGGCAAAGGAGTTGATTCAGGGTTGGGTTCAACCGTGGGAGCTGGAGAAGTTGAGGCTGAAACACCATCCACAGGGCCCAAATTGCCGGCGCGCACCCAGCCCTCTTGTCCGTTCAACTCCCGCCGCACCCGCTGCCAACGACCATCGGCGCTGTACTCCAACACCGTCACCGTTTCCCCCACCACAATTCCCCCTTGGTAGGCTCCATCGGCAGAAGGTTGGCTGCGGATTGCCAGGCCAATTGGCTCGATCACCCGCCCACGGCTGCCGGGGGGAAATCCCTCAGGGTCAACAGTGCCTGCAGCAGGGCCAGAGGGGGGAGAGGGAAAACTGGCTGGGCGGGGCAAGGGATCCAAGCGCACGGCCTGCGGAAATTGAGGCGGGGCAGGGGGGGCCAACATGGGGGCGACGAGCTGCCACAACTGCCAACCCAAGGCGGCCAGAGCCCCAACCGAGACACTCACCACCACCAAGGTGCCCAAGGGAAAACCGCCAGAAGTAGGAGAAGAACGGCCTCGCATCGGGTAGTTAGCCATCCGAAATACCTTCCCGCAATGCTGCAGGCAAGAATCCCCAGAGAAGATGGGATCCCCGTCAAAACCGGGGATTTACGAAAGCCAGAGCACGACTGCTGCGCAACGTTGACGTGATTGCATCCCAATGTATCGTGTTCCGCAGCGCTCTTGCTAGGCCTGTGCAGAGGAACCGCAACGCTGACGGGGCGACGCGACCCCAGAGGGCAAGGGCGTCGGAGATTAGCTTCTACTTATTGGTGTTGGTGAACTTATTCTGCCAGTCGGTCGTCAAAATCTCTCGGCCAAATACCCATCCTGCCAGAAGGAGGGGCAATGCCAAGCCCAGAAAGCCAAAAAGACTGACCACCTGAGCCACTTGCCGCTGGGCTTGTTTTCTCCTGGGATCCGGGATGTTGTTGGCAGCCAGCACCACTTTAGAACAAAAAGCCACCACCACCGCCCCCACCGGCCCCAAAACCAAAGAGGGCCACAGCCAAGCCTCCACTTGCGAGAATGCGTAGGCTCCGGTAAAGGGGATAATCACGAAACAAGCCAACTCTAGGATCCCCCACGTGAAGAGGGCCAACCAGACATCTTTGCGGAAGACTTCATCGGGATTGGTGTACATAAGCCTCCGGGATAAACCGCCCACACTAAGGCCAGACCTCGAGACAGGAACGGAAGCGCCACGGCTTCCAGATTAACTCCAGGTGCAAGGATCTGCTTGACGGATTTCCTCTGCCATTCAGGCAACTCAGCTAGAAATCGCAGGAGCCCCGCACTGTACCCGTAGGGTCAGTGTCGGGAGGAATGCGGAAGTTATGATAGAACCATGACCCAAGTCCTGA
>NZ_JBSSBV010000009.1:0-78569 GCF_054059115.1 Thermostichus sp. MS-CIW-26 | reverse complement strand
CAATTTGGCGGCTTGCGACGGGGACACCTTGAGCTTGCAGGATATGGTCAGGACTTGGCTCATAAGTTCATTGTACTTCATCAAAGCGCATTCCTTCCGGCAGTGACCCTACGGGTACAGTGCGGGGCTCCTGCGATTTCTAGCTGAACATGTCTAAGACATCCCCCGCCGCCTTGCCCTGCTAGCCTCTCTCCCACTTTGTTTGGGAAGCTGCAAGCTTTTTTGCTCGAATTCTACCGAGTTTGTACCCCAGACTACAGCGCTGCTCAATCCAATTGTGACCTCAAGGTTTGCACTCCCCGCCGCGACCAGCTTACCGCTCCAGACCGATCGGCTACGTAGAGGGGTCGTTGTTTCTGCCGGAACCAGGTGACCACCGTCTCGCCGACAGAGCCAGAGCTAATGCCCGCCTGCACCTGAAAGCGCTCCAACAGATCCAAAATCAGGGATCCCCCGTCCCACCACAGCCAGTCGATCTGGGCCGGCATCAGCGGGGATCCGGTTAGCTCGGCTTGCACATGGGTGCCGGCAGAGCCCAGCAGCAGCCAATGGGATCCCTCTGTTTCTAAAGTCAACACCAGGGGGTTGGTGTGGATGGCCTGTAGGCTCAACCGCTGCGACACCGGGATCCGGTCGGCAGGCTGCAACACTCGATAGGGGATCCCGGCAGCTTGCACAGCACTGAGGGAGCGCAGGTAACTTTCGGAAGCCGCATTGGCCCCTCCCCCATCCCAAAATTGCCCAATCGCGTTGGCGGGACGTACTCCTTTGGAGAAAGCCGACAGCAGGATCTCCCAGCCGCCATTGGCAGAGCCGGCGGAGGTCATGGCCACCGCCCCGTCCAGACGGTGCAAGCCCTGCTGCCGCAAAAAGGGCAACACCGTGCGTTCTGCCAAACGGGGATCCCCGCTGTTGAGCAAGAGGTGGCGCCCTTCCGCTTGAATGGCCAGGATGGGAATTCGTCCACTGGCCAAGGCGGTAATTTGGACCGGCGGCCCCGGCCACATCCTTGGACCCAGGAGGATGGCGGCCATGATCAGGGCTGTGCCCTGCCAGCGGAAGGCCTGTCGCCACCGCGGCCAAAAGGTTAGGGCCACCAGCGCCCCGTAGAGGAGCAGGCACTGGAGCAGGGAGACCCGGCCGGTGTAGTAGGAACTCAGAGGCCAGCTGGCTATCCAGCTCACCCAGTTGATTAAAGGCGTGATCAAAAACGTCAAGGGCCGGGCCAGCAGGGATCCCAGCCCTGGCCAGAGCAAAGCCCCAAACGCCACCCCGAACCCCGCCACCAGCAGCGGCAGCAACAGGATCATCAGCAGGGGATTGGCCAGCAGTGAATAGGTGGGGATGCGGCCAAAGATGGCCACCTGCAGCGGCAAAGTCCAGATCTGGGCTGCCAGCGGAACGGCCAAGGCGGTGGCCACTGCCGGGGGCAAAAAGTCCAAGCGGGAAACGATGGGAGCTGTCCCCACCAGCAGGCCCAGGGTGGCGGCGAAGCTGAGCTGAAACTCCAGGTCTGTAATCCACAGCGGCTCGTAGATTAAGAGCAAAACTGCCGCCACCAGTAGCGTCCCCAGGGGATTGAGCTTCACCTTTCCTTCCAGGCGCGGCTCCGTCAGCACCACCATGGCTGCTGCCCCCATCAGTGCTGCCCGCAACACCGAAGGGCTGAACCCCGTCAGGGCAATGTAAAGCCCCAGCACTGCCAGAATGATCCCCTGCTGCAGGCGCACCGCCAGCCGGCGCGTCAGGACAAACACCACCCCCACCAACAGCGACACATGGAACCCAGAGGCGGCCAGCGCATGGGCCATGCCGATTTCCCGGAAGGCATCCTGCAAGTCGAAATCCAATTGGGCGGCCCGGGATCCCAGCACCAAGGAAGCCAACAGATTCCCCTGCCGCTCCCCCAATCCAGCAACGAACGCCTCTCGCACCCGCCGCCGCAACACCCAGCCCCCCCAACCTCTTCCCCCCGGCTGCAGGATCACCTCACGGGCGCTGAAGCCGGCAAAAGCCCCCTGGCGCTGCAGGTAGGCTTGAAAATCAAAGCTGCCCGGGTTCAAGGCCGGACTGGGAAGGTACAGGGATCCCGTCAGGCGCACCCGTTGGTTGGGGTGGAGATCCTTGTCCTGGAGGGCCTCAGGGCCGGTGGTGACGTAGAGCTTGCCGCTGACCTGGCGGGCCGTGGAGTCGGCGTTGAGCACCTGCTCTGCTCTCAGCCAAAATTGCAGCCGTTCGCTGCGGGTGGGACGAGGTTCCGAGAGGACGGTGCCCACCAAGTTCATCTGCTGCTGGGGGGCCAACAGACTGATATCCGTCGGGCCGGGAAAAGGCTGCCGCCAACCCAGGTAATTCCAAGCCAGACACCCCACCAGCCCCATCGCCAGCCAAGTGCGGGCCAAACGCAGTCGCCGCCGACACAGCAGGGATCCCGCCAGCCCCAATCCCAGCAGGATCCCCCAGCCCCACCCGGCAGCCTGGGGCCAAGCCCGCACCAGCAGGCCCAAGATCCAGCCCAACCCCAGCAGATAGGTTCTTTCCATGTGCCGCAGACCCGTCTGCTCCCCACTGTACCGATGTGGTCAAGCGGGATCCATTGCGTTGTCTTAACCTTGCTCGCCTGCCGAAAGAATTGTACCGAAAGAATTGTATTAAAGGATACTCTTTCTCGACCTTGGCAAAGGGAGTGTAGATTAGGGCTGGTCGCGCCAGCGGGATGTAGTCCTTGGCAGTTTCCTGCGCCGGCATCCTGAAAACGACCCTAAAACGACCCTAAGTTATCTGTCCCCTTCCCCGCTGTTTCCCCTAGACCCTATGCGCATCCGATCCATCCGCGTTCTCAGTGGCCCCAACTACTGGAGCATCCGTCGTCATAAGCTGATTCAAATGCGGCTTGATCTGGAAGACTTGCAGGAGCGACCCACCAACACCATCCCGGGTTTCAAAGAAAGGTTGGAGGCCCTGTTGCCGGGACTGTGGGAACACCAGTGCTCCCGCGGCTGCTATGGGGGATTCTTGCAACGGGTGGAAGAGGGCACCCTCATGGGCCATGTGGTGGAGCATGTGGCCTTGGAACTGCAGACTCTGGCCGGCATGAAAGTGGATTTTGGCCGCACCCGCGAAACCTCCACCCCCGGCACCTACAACGTCGTGTTCGAGTATCAAGAGGCAGAGGCCGGGCGCTTTGCGGCCAAAGCTGCAGTCTACCTCTGTCAGGCTTTGGTGGATGGAGAAGACTACCGCCGCGACCTAGAACTGGACATTCAAGAGTTGCGAGAGATCCGAGAGAACGTCCGCTTCGGCCCCAGCACCCAAGCTTTGCTGGACGAGGCCGCCCTGCGCGGGATCCCCTACCTGCGCCTCAACAAGGGATCCCTGGTGCAACTGGGGTACGGCGTCTACCAAAAGCGCATCGAAGCCACCACCACTGAAAAAACCAGCATCATTGCCGCCGACCTGGCCGCCGACAAGCGGGCCACCAAAGAACTGCTGCAGGACATGGGGATCCCGGTGCCCAAGGGCTATACGGTGCGTCGCCGCAGCGAGTTGGCAGCCACCATCGAGGATGTCGGGGGCTTTCCGGTGGTGATCAAGCCCCTTAACGCCAACCACGGCAAGGGCATCACCGTCAACATCACCAGCCTGGAAGCCGCCGAGATCGCCTACGATGCCGCCAGCCAATACTCCGATGTGGTGTTGGTGGAAAAGCACCTGGTGGGGGATGACTACCGACTGCTGGTGATCAACAACAAGCTGGTGGCTGTGGCCAAGCGGATCCCAGCCTATGTGGTGGGAGATGGCCGTTCCACCATTCAAGAGCTGATCGACGAAGTCAACAGGGATCCGCGGCGGGGGTTTGGCCACGAAAACGTGCTGACCCAAATTAGCGTTGATGACATGACCCTGCGCATCCTCGAAAGCAAAGGCTACACCCTGGATACGGTGCTGCCCAAAGGAGAACATTGCACCCTCAAATCCACCGCCAACCTGAGCACCGGCGGCATTGCCGTCGATTGCACCGATATCATTCACCCCTACAACGCCTTCATCGCCGAACGGGCAGCCCAGATCATCGGCCTGGATGTGGCGGGCATCGACCTCATCTGCCCGGACATTGCCCAGCCCGTCAACGAAACCGGTGGCGGCATTGTCGAGGTGAACGCTTCTCCCGGCCTGCGCATGCACCTGGCCCCCAGCGAAGGGATCCCGCGCAATGTGGCTGAGCCCATCATCGACATGCTCTTTCCCCCCGGCAGCCACACCCGCATCCCCATCCTGGCCGTCACCGGCACCAACGGCAAAACCACCACCACCCGCCTGATCGCCCACATCCTCAAAGGCATCGGCAAGCGGGTCGGCTTCACCACCACCGACGGCGTTTACATCCAAAACCATCAAATTGCCAAGGGAGACATGACCGGCCCCCACAGCGCCCGCCTGGTGCTCAGGGATCCCACCGTAGAAGTGGCGGTGCTGGAAACGGCGCGAGGCGGCATTTTGCGAGAGGGGCTGGGGTTTCCGGAATGCGATATTGGCGTGGTGCTCAACGTAACCTCAGATCACCTGGGGTTGGGGGATATCGAAACCCTAGAAGACATGGCCCGCGTCAAATCCGTCTTGGTGGAAGCGGTACACGAGCGGGGCTACGCTGTCTTGAATGCCGATGATGGTCTGGTGGCCGCCATGGCCGCCAATGTCAAGGCGACAGTGGCCTATTTCAGCATGAACCCGGAAAATCCCCTCATTCAAAAGCACATTGCTTCCGGGGGCATAGCAGCTGTCTATGAAGAGGGCCACATCTCAATTTTGAAACGGGGCTGGAAACTGCGCATAGAAGATGTAACCAAAATTCCCCTCACCCTCTCTGGCAAGGCCAGCTTCATGATCCAAAATGTGCTGGCCGCTACTTTGGCAGCCTTCCTGCACGGGGTTTCCATCGACGACATCCGCATGGCGCTGGGCACCTTCACCAGTTCTGTAGCCCAGACCCCCGGTCGCCTCAACTTGTTTGATGTAGGGGGCTACCAGGTGTTGGTGGACTATGCCCACAACCCAGCAGGTTACGAAGCCATTCAAAGTACCCTGGAGCGCTGGGATTGCCAACGAAAAATTGGGGTTATCGGCGGGCCTGGGGATCGGCGCAACAGCGACCTACGAGAGCTGGGAGTCTTGGCAGCGCGCATGTTCGACCGAGCCATTGTCAAAGAAGATGATGACCGGCGAGGACGGGAACCAGGCGAGGTGGCCGCCCTAATCCGGCAGGGTTGGGAACAGGAAAAGGCAGGGGATCGTCTGCAGGAAATCTTGGATGAGGCAACTGCTATCGAAACCGCTCTGGAGAAAGCCGAACCCGGAGACCTGGTGGTGATCTTTCCGGCGGATGTACAGCGCACCATCCAGATCATCACCCGCTTTCAAGACAAGCTCAATCCCAAACCCAGTTACCGTGGCTCCTCCTACAGCATCGGCCCAGATTTGATCTCCCCCAGCCCTGACGGCAAGCCATCTTAGGACGGCTGTCGACAACTCCAGAGTGCTCTATGGCCTCCATTCCTGGACAGACATCGAGAATTGAGTGGGCGGAGGTGACCCATAAGTCCTCGGCGGCGATATCCTAAGTTTAGGCTGGCGGGGGCAGGGCAGTTTGTCTCTTCTCTTAGAAAGAAGCAGGTGTTCGGCTTGAGGGATCCCCGGCTTTCAAGGGGCCCTAAGCATCTCCAAAAAAAGCCTGAGGACGTCAGGGATCCAAAAGGGCTTGAGGATCCTATCCCGCTAACGAGCAAGGACTCCGTCTCGCTGACACAATGGGAAGGTCGTTAGGGTAGTCGTGAACTTGGCAAGGTAGGAAAACAGCTCATGGACAGCGCTCTGCTTCAAGCGGCTCGCCAGATTTATCAATTTCATCTGCAGCATCGACCGGAAGTGCTGGAGCAACCTCCGCGGGGGGTAGTTATTCACCGCCGTACCCTGCGAGGGGATCTGATCTTTTCCGAGTTCCCCATCCTGCTGCCCCAGGAAACTTTTATTCCGCTGCAGCAGTTGGAGCCGCTGCGGTGAGGCACAAGGAGCTACGCTGACAGAGCAGATCCTTCCTTTTTCTGCCTTTAGGGACTCCGTCCTGCCGACGCGATGGGAATCGCTGCCATGCTCGAGGTTCTCCCCTACTGCACAACGCTCACATGATGTGGCTGAGCATGATGTGGCTGAGCAGCGCCGACGCCAACAGAATCTGGGAGCTGCGCCTGTTGGCCTGGGTGCTGGTACTGGTGCTGGGGGCCTGTGTGGGCAGCTTCTTGAACGTGGTGGTCTATCGCCTGCCGCAGGGTCTTTCTCTGCTCTATCCCGGATCCCATTGTCCAAGCTGCAAGACGCCGCTGGGCCCCACGGAGAACATTCCCATCCTAGGCTGGTTGTTGCTGCGCGGTCGCTGCCGCCATTGTGGAGCGCAGATTAGCTGGCGCTACCCTGCCGTTGAGGCGTTGACAATGGGGCTGTTTGCCCTCAGCATCGGCGCTTTGGGGTTTTCTGCCCAAGGGATCCTCACCTGCGTCTTGTTGAGCTGGCTGTTGGCCCTGGCGCTCATCGATCTGGATACCTTTTTGCTGCCGGAGGAGCTGACCCGTTCAGGCCTGGTGGTGGGGCTTTTGGCCCGCCTGGCCTTGTTGTGGCTGGAGGGATCCGGATCCCTGGCCGCTACAGGCCTGTCACTGGTGGAAGGGATTGCAGGAGCTGTGCTGGGCCTCTGGCTGCTGGAGGGCATTGGCCTCTTGGCCCGTTGGGTCTTGGGGCGGGAGGCTATGGGCGGGGGAGATGGCAAGCTGTTGGCCCTGATCGGCATGTGGTTGGGCTGGCAGGGGGTGGTGGTGGCCCTTCTTTTGGGTTCCGGGTTTGGCCTGCTGGCTAGCTTGCTGGCCATGACCAAGGGGCGGGCCCGCCTGGGAAAGCCCATCCCCTTCGGCCCCTACTTGGCTATGGGTGGAGGGGTGGCGGCTCTGGCCGGATCCCAACTGGTGGAGGGCTACCTGCGCTGGGCCGGATTGGTGGGGTAGAGGGAACGTCCATTCAACATTGGATACTTCATGTTTCGGGATCTATGACTTCAAACTGATCGGGAAAAAGAATGAGATTAAAGTATCGAAAACCTCCTACCAAGCTCAAATCCGGAACCGCTAAATCAACCGCATAGCCTTCAGTGGGATCTGAGTAACATTCCACAATGGATCCCTGAGTTCCAGCAGGAATGGTGGTCTCGCTGAAATACTCCTTGACATCTGCCACAGTTTTGACTCTACTGTATGGCTTGATTCTAGAAGTGGTTTTACTCATCATTGTGTACCTCTAGCCAATTGGTGACCAAACGAGGGATTAAACTTTCCTTATCAACCTGCCACACGGTCACTAAAGTGCCTTTTTTCTGATTGAGGCCCAAAATTTCAATCTTGACTCGATAGCGGCTTCCATAGGGTGTTGGAAACGGATCCCCGGCTAAGGCGCAAGGCAGAGCAGCAGTAACCTGTTGCAGAATGTGAGCAAATCCCACCCTTCTTCCCTCTGGTGTACTGACATCATAGCCAAGCTCTGCAAAGGCAATCCACTTGCCTTGATTTCCAGGATTAGCTGGATTCATAGAGTAATCAACGAACTTGGCAGGATCCACTGCTGCTTCAGAAGCCCTGGGCAAGGATCCGGCCATGGTTGCAGCTTTTGCCGACTTCACGTAAGGTCTAAGGACTCCGTCCCGCTGGCGCGAACAGTAGCCCAGACGTCTCACGCTAACCTGAAACAGCCATATTAATTACTCCACCCCTTCGATTCTGTCCTCGATCTCCTGATACAGCTCCTGCAGGCGCTCGATATTGGCCTGGGAAGTCTGCCAATAGCCACGCCCATGCACCTCTAGCAGGGATCCGACAATGCGCCGGAAGGAGTGGGGATTGAGGTTCATCAAGCGCTGCCGCATCGCCTCGTCCTTGATGAAAGTCTCGTTGGTTTCCTCGTAGATCCAGTTGTCCACCGCGCCTGCCGTAGCTGACCAGCCGGAGGTGTTGACCAGCCGCTTGGCGATCTCCCGTACCCCTTCGTAGCCGTGCTTGAGCATCCCCTCATACCACTTGGGGTTGAGGAGCTTGGTGCGGGCGTCCAGACGGATGGTTTCGCTCAGGGTGCGGATCTGGGCGTTGGGCGTGGTGGTATCTGCCATGTAGGCCGAGGGGGCCTTGCCGTCGGGGCGCAGGCTCTGCACCAGCTTGGTGGGATCCGCGTCGAAGTAGTGGCTGACATCGGTCAGGCTGATCTCCGAGGAGTCCAGGTTCTGGAAGGTCACATCCACCGTCTTCAAGCTGGCTTCAAAAAGCTGCCGCATCTGCTGGTTGGGCAGGTTGGAGCCGAAGGCAAAGGACTTGCGGGATAGGTACATCTCCCGCAGCTCGCTTTCATCTTCCCAAGAGCTGTTTTCCACCGCCAGGTTGATGTTGGCGGAGTAGGATCCGGAAGCGTTGGAAAAGACCCGCGTTGCCGCCTGCTCCAACGTCAGCCCCAGCTCTTCTGCCTGCTGCAAGGCGTGCTTGCGCACGAAGTTCAGCTCCGGTGGCTCCACCGCTGCGGCCGCCAGCTTCACCGCCCGGTCGATCAGGTCCATCTGGTTAACAAACAGATCCCGGAATACCCCAGAGCAGTTCACCACCACATCGATTCGGGGACGGCCCAGCTCCTCTAAGGGGATTAACTCCACCTTGTTCACCCGCCCCAGGGCATCGGGTTTGGGTCGCACCCCCAGCAAACACAGCACCTGCGCCAGCGACTCCCCGTAGGTCTTGATGTTGTCGGTGCCCCAGAGCACCACCGAGATGGTTTCCGGGTACCGGCCACCGTTACTGCTCATCTCGCGAGCCAGCAGCCGTTCCACCACGATCTCCGCAGACTTAATCGCGGCTGCCGTGGGGATAGACTGGGGATCCAAAGCATGGATGTTCCGTCCCGTGGGCAACACATTGGGGTTGCGGATGGGATCCCCCCCCGGCCCTGGCAAAATGTACTCCCCTTCCAAGGCCCGCAGCAGGGATCCCAGCTCATAATCTGCCGTAATTTGCTTGAGGCACTCCTCCAGAAATTCAAACAAGGGCTTCAAAAGATCCGGATCCACCTGGGGGTAGCCCGCTTCTTTTAGGACTGCCAACCAGGGGGCTTGCCGGCCCATGTTGAAAAAGTTGAGCTTGGCCACCCGCGCGACCCGGCCCTGGGCGTCGGTCTGCTCCTGCACCAGCGCCGCCACCGCCTTCTGGCAGGCCTTGTTGATGCGATCCAGCAGCTCCGTATCCGCCAGGTGTCCCCGATCCCGGTTGCGGTAGATCTCATCGATATCCCGGCCCAGGCTTTGGGCGAGAATGCGCGGCAGGCCGAGGATCCCTTCTTCGGGGCGGTCAATGCTGGCAATGCTCACCAGGGTGGCAATCGCCTCCTCTGCCGTGGGGGGCGCTCCAATGACGTGCAGACCACAGGGCAACAGCCGCGACTCGATCTCCATCAGCTGGGCGTAGAGCTTGCCCACCACCCTGTCCCGCTCTTCCAAGCTCAACTGGGCGGCGTCCCCCTGGGGCAGCTCCACATCCTTGTCCAGGTTCACCAGCCGCGCCTTGTCGCAGATGGCGTTGACGATGGCGATGCCCCGCGCCCCCTCCCGCAGGGTTTGGTAGGAGCCGATCATCTCCCGCAGCTCTTGCAGCCCCTTGTAGAGGCCGGCGTTTTCTGCCGGCGGCGTCAGGTAGCTGATGGTGCAGGCGTAGCCCCGCCGCTTGGCAATAGTGGCCTCACTGGGGTTGTTGGCGGCGTAGTAGTACAGGTTGGGCAGGGATCCAATTAGATTATCCGGATAGCACTCGCCCGACATGCCGATCTGCTTGCCCGGCATAAACTCCAGGGATCCATGGGTGCCAAAGTGCAACACCGCATCCGCCCCCCAAACTTTCTCCAGGTAGGTGTAGTAGGCAGCAAAGCCGTGGTGGGGGCTGGCTGACCTGGAAAAAAGCAGCCGCATGGGATCCCCTTCATAGCCGAAGGTGGGCTGCACCCCGATGAACACATTGCCAAAGTGCTTGCCGTAGATCAACAGATTTTGCCCATCGGTATTCAGGTGCCCCGGCGCTGGCCCCCAGTATTGCTCGATGGCTTTCACGTAGGGTGTCAGCGCCTCGTACTCCCGCACCGACAGTTTGGCGGCCACATTCAGCTCCGGGCTGGCGTACTGGGCCTGGGGATCGTGCAGGATGGACTCCATCAGCTCCTGCGGGGTTTTGGGCAGCAAGGACTCCGTCCCGCTGTCGCGAACGGGGCCGAGGTCATAGCCGTTGTGGGCCAGGGCCTGCATCACCCGGTGAATAGAGGCAAATACATCCAAGTAGGCTGCTGTCCCCACATTGCCTTTGTCCGGTGGGAAGCTGAAGACGGTGATGGCGATCTTCTTCTCCAGCTTGGGCTTGCGCCGCAAATTGGCCCATTTAATGGCCCGCGCCGCGATCAGCTCGATCCGATCCTGCATTGCGTGAGCTTTGCCGGTGGCCGCGTCCCGCCCTGAGAGGATGATGGGATCAATGGCCCCGTCCAGCTCGGGAATGGCAATCTGCAGAGCCACCTGCACCGGGTGCAGCCCCAGGTCGCTGGCAGCCCATTCCTCCGTCGATTGAAACACCAAGGGCAGCGCCACCATGTAGGGGCGATTCAGCCGTTGCAGCGCTTCCACCGCCTTGGGGTGATCCTGCCGCGCCGGCCCTCCCACCAGGGCAAACCCGGTTAGCGACACGACCACATCCACAATGGGCGCTGTCTTCTGCGCGTTCCAGAAAAACTCGTTCACTGGCTTGGAGAAATCTAGACCCCCGGCAAACACCGGCACCACCCGCGCCCCGCGCGACTCCAGCTCTTGCACCATGGCCACGTAGTGGGCATCATCCCCCGTCACCAGGTGGGTGCGCTGCAGCACCAATCCCACACAGGGAGCCAAGGGATCCTTCACGTCCTGCGGCAGATCCTCGCGGGCGTTGTACCAATCCAAATACTCCGCCAGACTGGCAAACATCTGCGGCGCCAAGGGGTGCCAGATGCCCATCTCCAAATAGGTGACCGGCTCGGCAAAGGAGAGCTGCCCCCGCATCCCCGGCAGGTAGCGATCCGCCAGCATCAGCAAAAAGTTCTCCAGGTTCTCGCGGGATCCCCCCAGCCAATACTGGAAGCTGAGCATGAAGTTGCGGGCATCCTGCGCCTTGTCGAAGGGCAGATACTTCAGCACCTTGGGCAGGGTCTGCAGCAGCTTCAACATCCCCTCCTGGAAGTTGGATCCCTGCTGGCGCTTGCGCATAAACTGGGCGATGGCGCTCTTGGACTGTCCCAGCTGCGCCATAGAAAAGGATCCCATCTTGTTCAGGCGCATCACCTCCGGCATGGAGGGAAACACCACCACCGCATCCAGCCGTTCCCGCAGGGGTTCTACCGCCTGCACCACCTTCTGGGCAATGTCCTCAATGAAGATCAAGGATCCAATAAAGACATTGGCCGTTTCCAGATCCCGCTTGAAGGCATCGTAGCCCGCGGGATCCCGCAGCTCCTCCACCAGATAGCCGGACAGCTCCACCGCCAGCTTGGAGTTGTGGGCGTTGATGTGCTGCACTGCTGCGGTCAGGGCACTCTGATATTGCGGCTCCAACACCACGTACACCACCTTCATCAGGCGGCGATCCCCTACCTCGGCAGGGGTAACGTGGCGGGTGATGGGCTTAACCAGAGTAAACATGCGGTCGCTCTCCGTCGTGCAATGCAAAAATTGGGTAAACCGGGGAAAGGACTCCGTCCCGCTGACGCGAAAGGACTCCGTCCCGCTGACGCGAAAGGACTCCGTCCCGCTGACGCGAAAGGACTCCGTCCCGCTGACGCGATAGGCAGGATCCCCTATTGTCTGTTTCCCGTTCTACCAGAGAAACGGATCCCTGCTGGGGGCATGGCGGCAGGGTCGTAATAATTCGCAATGATCGCTGAGGTACTGTAAAGGGGAAGAGGATCCCTTCCCCAGAGAGCGTCCCCTTCTAAGGATCCAATGGACTTCTCACCCCGCGCCCGCCTTTATTCAGCACATGGGTGTAAATCATGGTGGTTTTGACATCTTTGTGGCCCAACAATTCTTGGACGGTGCAGATGTCGTAGCCGTTTTGCAGGAGATGAGTGGCAAAACTATGGCGGAAGGTGTGGCAAGTAAACTACCCGACTCCGTACCGCTTTAGCGATACAGAGTAGGCTTTTAGTAGCCCTGGGCCTGCTCTGCTCTACCAGAGAACAAAACAGGCCCGAACCTCTAGGCTGGTTTACAGCAGCCCCAATCGACCGTTACCAGTGCCTTAAATAACCGTTTCTGGTGCCCGCAATGTTATTATAGCACAAGGCAAGTGAAGTCGCACATTCCTCCCGACACTGACTTTATGAGTACAGTGCGAGGCTCCTGCGATTTCTAGCTGACTTGCTCCAGGAGCTTTCTGGGTCTAGGTATAGGTGTGTTAATGCTCATTCAGCCAGATAAAAACCCTTTGGAGGTAATTATCGCTCAAAATGTTGACTATACAGACAAATTCTATACAGACAAATTAGGGCAGCATTACACTAGGCGATTGAAAAGTCTGCTTCTTAGGTGATTATCAGTCATCTAGCTGCAGAAACACATGTTAGGCGACAGGGAGCTTTTAATGACGACCGAGTTGCTCTATCACCAACCAGTGGCACTGATCGCCATCGCGCTGCTTGCATGCATGGTGATCGCTGCGGGCTCGGGGTACAAACTCGGTCGCAGAGGACGCCAAGCACAAAACGAGCTGACGCGAATTCAGATCGGGAGCATTCAAGCGGCAACCCTGGGACTGCTTGCCCTTCTTCTTGGATTCACCTTCGCCATGGCGCTGTCCCGATTCGAGTACCGGAAGCTAGTTCGCAAAACGGCGGCGTTGTTTGCCGAGACGTTATGTGAAAGTGCGGCTCTGCATTCTACAAGTCAACAATTAATAATGTAATAATCTGAAAGGAAATCGCAATGCCATATCAAGCCGAAATTAGTCGAGCCAATCCGAGTTGTTTCTTGTTCCTCATTGACCAGTCGGGATCGATGTCAGACTCGTTCGGTGGTAGTGGGCCAAACAAAAGAAAAGCGGATGGTGTCTCCGATGCAATCAACAAGCTGCTTCAAAACTTAGTCATCAAGTGTGCCAAGAGCGATGGAGTTCGAGACTATTACTATGTTGGCGTAATTGGTTATGGTGCTTCAGTCGGTTCAGCCTTTATGGGCTCTCTCGCTGGCAAGGATTTATCACCCATTAGCCAAATCGCAAATTCACCGGCTCGAATCGAGGAGCGTAGCAAGAAAGTGGATGATGGAGCCGGCGGGCTCGTGGAACAGACTATCAAGTTCCCAATTTGGTTTGATCCCGTCGCTAACGGAGGAACTCCAATGTGCCAAGCATTAACGCAGGCCAAGACGATCGTTCAAGACTGGATTGCCCAGCACCCTTCCTGCTTTCCTCCCATTGTGATAAACATAACAGACGGTGAGGCGACAGATGGAAACCCTTCTGATGCTGCAAACGAAATCAAATCATTAGCGAGCTCTGATGGTAACGTTTTGCTATTCAATGTTCACTTGTCTTCTCAGAAGGCTAATCCTATTGAATTTCCAGACTCCGATAGCGGACTGCCCGATGAGTTTGCCCGCTTACTCTTCAGTATGTCGAGCATACTGCCAACACACATCCAGAATGCAGCAAAACAGGAAGGATATCATATCTCGGAGGCAAGCCGTGGGTTTGTTTTCAACGCTGATATCGTTTCGGTAATTCGTTTCTTGGATATTGGAACGCGTCCAAGCAATCTGCGCTAGTTTTGGAACCTATGAGACTCTCACTACACCATTTCTGGCTGCAAAAGCTTGGCAATGAAGAAGCCGATTACGAGGACGCTTTCGCCCCCAAAATAGATGGCATAATCGATCAGGAGACTTTTGCAATAGCTATTGCCGACGGTGCAACTGAGAGTTCTTTTGCATCCGATTGGGCTAAGATGCTCACTCGTGCTTTTGTCAAAGAACGCTTCACGAACATCCAGGCTCTGCAGGCCCGCACGGAAATATTATCGAAGCGATGGCACACTTTTGTAAACCGTAGACCATTGCCTTGGTTTGCAGAAGAAAAGGTTCGCCTTGGAGCCTTCGCAACGCTGCTCGGCGTCGAACTCACCTCAAACTCAAACGATTCAAACGAATCGGGATCTTGGTCAGCAATAGCAGTCGGTGACAGTTGTCTCTTTCAAGTCCGCAATGATGATCTTGTCCTCTCTTTTCCCATTTCCAGCGCAAGCGAATTTGGAAGTTCTCCGACTTTGCTTTCCACCAATCTGGCCCGCAATTCGCAACTCTGGGAGAAAGTCAAGCGCCAAACTGCAGAATGGCAATCAGGCGATCTCTTGCTACTTGCTACAGATGCCCTCGCGTGTTGGTTCCTCACCGAGCACGAGAACAATGAAAAGCCCTGGAACATTCTCTACGGTTTTACCGAGAATTCGTCGCCTCAGGAATCATTCAAAGCGTGGGCGAATGATGCTCGTCGTTCTACCCGCTTAAAAAATGATGACATCACCTTACTCTTAGTGAGGCTCTGAATTTGTTATGCCATTACCAAGAGGCGATGAATACTTAGCTGCAGTTCAAAACCCCAGCACAGCTTTCAGCGATCCGGAATTAAAGGTTTCCACCCCAGAACCTGATCAGTTCGGAATTCCTAAGCCTTACTCCGGAGGGTTCACAACCACATTTCATCTCCAAAATCATTCGCAACATTGGGCAGTCCGCTGTTTCACCAGAGCCATTCCAGATTTGCAGAGACGCTATGAAGCTATTGGACGGTTCCTGCAAACCTGTACAGACGGTTTTTTTGTAAAGGCCATTTGTCTTAATCAAGGAATTAAAGTTGGCAGCCAGTGGCATCCCATCATAAAGATGCAGTGGCTCGATGGCGAAACTCTGAACACCTTCATCGACCGCAATATCTCTAAGCCTGGAGAGATTTCTAAGCTCATTCCAGAGTTTGAAGCTTTGGTGAAACGTCTCGAAAGCCTCAAAGTAGCTCACGGGGATCTCCAGCACGGTAATATTCTCGTCAAGCAAGGGAAGCTCTACCTTATCGATTACGATGGATTCTACCTCCCCGAACTCTCCAGCCTTAAGACAAATGAGATCGGACATCTTAACTATCAGCATCCTTCAAGAACCGCTGCTCATTACAATTCAACGATTGACCGGTTTTCGGCCATCGTGATATATCTCGGTCTTTCAGCGGTCGCCGCTTCGCCCCCTCTCTGGCGCAAGTACAACAACAGCGAGAATATCCTATTTCGCTCAAATGACTTTGCAGATGTCGAGTCATCTCCACTTCTCATTGACATTTCTAGAATCTCCCAACTTGCCCCTCTTGTGGAGAGATTCAGGGTCGTTTGCAGGCTCGAATTCGATAAAGTTCCGTCTCTTGATCAGTTCATTTCTGGCAACTTCACCTTTCCAAAGATCACAGTCCGCCCTCCCGCTCCAGCCGTTACTGTTCCCCAAAGGCGCAGCCAGTATCCAGTCATTGACGCTTCTCTTTCTGGCTCACTCTCAGAACATATCGGCGACCGGGTGGAAGTAATCGGACTGATTACCGATTACCATTCTGCACAAACTAAGCACGGACAACCTTACATATTCCTCAACTTCGGTTCTTACCCACACCAAACCTTTACACTTGTTTTGTGGTCTACTTCCCTGGCTGCGTTCGGCCGTGATAAAGTTGATCCTCTCATTCTCGTTCACAAGTGGGTCAAAGTTACTGGCGTAATTGGTAGGTATCGGGACAGACTGCATCGGGACAGACTGCAGATGACAATTGAACTTCCGTCTCAAGTTCAAATATTGTCAGGCGAGGAAGAAGCTCGCCAATGGCTTGGAGTCAAGCCGTCTGTATCGCCATCTCCACAGATTCGACGCCCAATTTCACAACCTGACGAATCAGTTTTTAATACTATCTATTCGGGCAAACGTGCTACACCTGTTGGTACTCCGTCATCGACCACATCTCCGTCAAAGAAATTTGATTCTTCCCATTTTAATACTATCTATTCGGGCAGACGTGCTACTCCTAGTGGTACTCCGTCATCGACCACATCTCCGTCAAAGAAATTTGATTCTTCCCACGGCATCCTTGGCGGATTAATACTCGGAATCGTCGGTGCATTAGTTTTGGGTTTCTGGGGTTTCGTGGCAGGCGCCGTGCTCGGTTACCAAATTGGCAAGCGATTATGAAAGGACAACACACTCTATGAGCTGGCGATTCAGAAAAATCTTCCGTTGGGGTCCATTCCGCACCACTTGGACAAAACGAGGCTGGGGATCCTGATGCTTTTGGGGCTGATGGGTTACCCAACATAACAAGTCACTGCACCCGACTTGATGCTAATCTTTGAACAGTACCCAAACCTACTGGCGGCGGGTGAGTTTAGCCGTTATGTTGCCAGCGCCAGACTTGTGCCTAGTTAAGGTTGTTGGTGAAGGGGCGCTGGGGTCGGTGGGTAGCCGAGGCGATCGGTACACAAATCCACACAACATAACAAGTCGCTGCACCTGACCCAGTGCTATACTCTGAGCAGTTCCCAAAGCTGTTAGTAGCAGGTGAGCTTAGCCGTTATGTTGCCAGCGCCAGACTTGTGCCTAGTTAAGGTTGTTGGTGAAGGGGTGCTGGGGTCGGTGGGTAGCCGAGGCGATCGGTACACAAATCCACACAACATAACAAGTCGCTGCACCTGACCCAGTGTTATACTCTGAACAGTTCCCAAAGCTGTTAGTAGCAGGTGAGCTTAGCCGTTATACTGCTTGTCTTATTAGTCAAATAGATTTAGTTTAGTCATTTGGAAACAGCATGTCAGAAGGTAAGTTCCAGAACTATGCTCCACTTAACCCAAACACAGCAGAGAAAAAGTTTTGGGAATGCCTCAAAAAGACATTTCAGAATGAGCCATGCGTAGCTTACTTTAGGTATCCAATTTTTAAACGCACAGGCAATCTCACCAGAGAACCTGACGTTATCTTTATGCACAGAGATTTAGGATTGTGGGTATTTGAGTGTAAAGGGTGCAGTATCGCTAACATTGAAAGTATCGAAGGGCATCAGTGGAAAATGACTAATTGGCATAGGGAAGAGGAATTGCCTATGCTTCAAGCTGAGGATGGCATGTTTGCAATAAGTGCGAAACTCACAGAACGAAGAGAAACACGAGGACTGGTCGCCTCACACTACAGAGTGGTATTACCCTTTGTTAAAGAGCAAGAATGGCAAGATAAAGGATTTTCTGACTTGCCGTGTACCCATGGCGTTGTTTTGCTGGAGGAGGATCTGAAGCCATCGACTCTCCGAGAAAAACTACAGTTGGGCGCTTGCGAAAATCCACAGCGTCCTCTATCTGATGAACAGTGGCAAAACATAGTTGCTTTACTGGGCGGTTCGCTACCAAAACAAGAACCTAGAGCCATACCTACTGGAACGCCACCCGAAAATCCCATCAGAGTTATTCATGATCTGGAGTCTCGTCTTCGTTTTCTGGATGATCAACAGCAGAAGGTAGCTTTTGAGGTTCCAGATGGACCTCAGCGTGTTAGAGGATTAGCAGGAACAGGGAAAACTGTTCTATTTGCCAAGAGAGCCGCAAAAATTCATGCAGCGCACCCTGACTGGAAAATTGCTTTTGTGTTTTTTACACAGGCACTTTACGACCAAATCATAGGTTTAATCAGTCTTTACTATCGTGAAATGGTTCGGCAAGATGAAGGAGATGTAGAACCAGACTGGCACAATGTACAAGTACTACATGCTTGGGGTTCAAGAGAGCGTAACGGTTTCTACCGTAACTTAGCCCAAAAATCGGGAATACGTCCTCTGAGTGTCAACGACGTTAAACATAGTCTTGGACGCTCCTGCTCTCCGTCAGAAGCTTTTCAATACATCTGTGATTCTCTAGAAGAAAATGTACCAAACATACCTGTACTTTTTGATGCGATCTTGATAGACGAAGGACAGGATTTGCCCCCATCCTTCTATCGATTAGCTTATAAAAGTTTATCTGACCCAAAACGACTTTATTGGGCATACGACGAAGCACAGGGGATTGGAACCCTGACGGTACCTCGTCCTTTGCATATCTTTGGGCTTAATCCAGATGGAACACCAGTAGTAGATTTAGGTGGGAACAAACTTCCTGATGGAACCATAACCAGCCCTACCTACGAAGGAGGACTGCGCAAGGCACACAATTTAAACCGATGCTACCGAACACCTAAAATGCTTCTCATGGCTGCTCACGCTATCAACATGGGCTTACTGCGACAAGAGGGTTGTTTGCAAGGAGTGAGTAACAAAGAGGATTGGGAAAAACTAGGTTACACTGTTCTGGATGGAGATTTTTCAGATGCAAGTGTCAAAGCTGGCAAAACAGTCACAGTTACGCGCGAGGCAAAAAACAGCCCTCACCCCATAGACAGTGATGATTTTCCTCACAAGGACGCTTTAGGCTCACCTTTACGCATCCAGACTTTTTCGGATGAGTTGGAAGAGCAGGAATGGATTGCTCAACAAGTGGAGGAAGATCTGAAGTTAGGCTTCGACCCTTGGGACTTGTTGATTACTTGCCCCACTGGTGATAAAGAACAGCAGTACTTTGAAGCAATAAAATCTAAACTCTCAAGGCGAGGTATCCAAAGCGTTATTGCAGGTGTTGATACAAATCTGGATATCTTTCGCATGGATAACTGCATCACGATCTCAACAATTTTCCGAGCCAAGGGCAATGAGGCGTGGAAGGTTTATGCTTGCAGATTTCATTGTGCTACCCAGCCATTAGCTTGGAGAGGAGAGTCAGAACTACAGAAGCGTAACGAAGCCTTTGTTGCACTTACACGAGCGCGTATCTGGTGCGTTGTAACTGGGGTTGAGGGTGCGAGCCCAGTTTTTGAAGAATTGAGAGCTATTGTGCAACAGTACCCAAATCTAACCTTTAAAGCATTCAATCAATCCTCATTGAAAAGGATTAATGATGAAGATTTTGAATAGCAAATTAGAAACTCGTATCAATATTTGCTACCAATTGTAAGTGCAACATAACAAATCACTGCACCCGACTTGAAGCTATACTTTAGTCATTACCCAAAACTATAGCTAGGTAGGTTAAGGTTGTCGCCTTAAGATTCTGGGAAACCAATGTGGGGCTACGCCCAGCGACCCATATCATGCCAACCTTTGTATGCTTAGCTATACTGGTGGCGGGTGAGTTCAGCGGCAGGACCTCCCGGTGTACTCTGAAACCATGCGACCATCGAGCATGTGTCGTCGTCACCCTCTTGCAACGTTCTTCGCTCTCGCCTATGGCATTTCGTGGGTACTCTGGGCACCGCTGTGGCTGCCTGCGTTTGGCATACACGGGTTGCCGGTAATTCCTTATCACCATGCACTCGGCGCCTTGGGGCCAATCACCGCAGCCTTCCTCGTGTCCGCCATGGAAACCGGGCTGGCGGGACCGGCGGATCTGCTACGACGCATGGGTTTGTGGCGCGGGAGACTCGTCTGGGTCGCAGTCGCGCTCTTTGCCCCCTATGTTCTTCTTGCACTCGCCGTCGTTGCGGCATCGCTGCTGAATGGGGAGAGCGTGTCGCTGTCGGGCGTCGGCAGATCACGCGAATTCTTGCAGTTTTCAGCTCTCGGATTCCTTGTTTACAACATTGTCTCGTTCGGCTTTGGCGAAGAGGCGGGCTGGCGAGGGTTCGCCCTTCCTCGACTGCAAACCCGCCATTCCGCTCTGGTCGCTTCGCTGCTACTTACGTGCGGATGGGCGCTCTGGCACCTGCCGCTTTTCTTTTACCGCCCCGGCTATACCAGCATGAATGTGCCAGGCGTCGCCGGTTGGTTCTTCAGCTTGCTCACGGGTGCGGTATTGCTCACATGGCTTTATAACGAGAGTCGTGGCAGCATTCTCGTTGTGGCGATTTTTCATGCTACGGTCGACGTCGCTTTTACCTCGGATATTTCCTCGGATATTTCCTCGCCGTTCGTGGTCAACATCACTGGAGCGCTAATTACGTGCTGGGGAATCATCGTACTTATCGCTGCGGGGCCTCGCTATCTGGCAAGGCGCGGCAAGATGGTCAGGCTGCATGTTGGCGACAGCGTCACCGGATTCGTTCACCGTGACGGCCAAGTTAGTCAGCCTGCCGCATAACGTCGAAGTTGTGCGGCGGCAAATAGCCTCGAACACTCAACGATAACCTCTGTTCCGTCCGCACCAACGCAGTGTTAGATGCCCGACAACTACAACAAACTTTACTTGGCAAACCTTGACCTTCTACTAAGGTATAAGGTTTAGCATAAGGTTACTAGATTGCAATGGAGTCATATCCATGTTTCAAGTGGGCGAAATCTCGCGTCGGTTAGATATTAATCCACAAACGCTTTACTTTTACGAGCGGATTGGATTGATCCCACCTCCTGAGCGCACGGTTGCAGGCTATCGACTTTTTAGTCAGCAAGACGTGGAACGGCTAGCTTTCATTGTGCGGGCTAAATCCTTGGGACTGAGTTTAGATGAGATTAAGGACATCTTGGTATTAAAGGATGATCGATCGCTCACCTGCCAAGCGGTTTATGAGCGTCTCAGTAAGAAGGTACAGGAGATTGAAGAAAATATCCGTCAGTTGCAAGCGCTCCACGACGAGTTAACGCCACTCGTCAAACGTTGTCACGAAAATCTACAGACTTCTGACAAAGAATGTGTGGTATTGGATCGCCCGGAAGTTGTCCTTGAAAACGCATGAAACCATTGCAATCTGAAATAAACTCTTGCGGGGAATGTTGTTATGAATCCTATCAAAGTTGAAGTATTGGGAACAGGCTGCAAAAAATGTCAGCAACTAGAGGCGAATGCTAGGAACGCGATCGCCACACTGAATCTAGAAGCAGAAATTCTACATATTACCGATCCCGTTGAAATTGCCAAGCGGGGAGTCATGTCCACACCTGCACTGACCATTAATGGTAAGGTCGTGGGTAAAGGTAAAGTGATGACCAGTGAAGAAATTCAGCCACTCTTACAGATTTAGAGAGGAGGGCGAACCATGTTCGATCCGTTTTATCCGTTCGACTGGCTAGCAACACAGGTCGTCACTCGTCTGTTAGGGCTATCAGTTGAGTCCCATCTCGGAGCTAGCATACATTTTTTCCTCTATGATGTCCCTAAAGTTTTGACCCTGTTGATTGTCATCAGTTTTGTTGTAGGGACATTTCAAAGCTTTTTACAGCCTGAAAACGTGCGGCAATGGTTAGCAGGCAAGCGTACTTTGGGCGGCAATATTCTAGCGGCGATGGTAGGGATTATCACACCATTTTGTTCTTGCTCTGCCGTGCCACTGTTTATTGGATTTTTGGAGGCAGGCATTCCTCTAGGTGTGACATTTTCTTATCTGATTTCTGCCCCAATGGTGAATGAAGTTGCTGTTGTGCTGTTGTGGGGGCTATTCGGCTTGAACGTCACACTTCTCTATATCGGCTTTGGAGTTGGATTGGCAATCGCTGCTGGGTACACAATTGGCTGGCTCAAACTGGAAAAATGGGTTGAACCCTTTGTCTGGCAACTACAACAAGCCCATCTAGAAAGTACTCAAGCGGACGATCTGGCATCGACTTCCCCCACCTGGAAGCAGCGGTTTCAGCAGGGATGGTTTCAGTCCAGTGAAATTGTGCGATCGGTATGGCTTTATGTTGTTGTCGGGATTGCAATCGGTGCTGGGATTCACGGCTATGTCCCAACCACTTTAGTCACCCAATTAGCAGGCACTAGCAATCCCTTTGCTGTTCCGATTGCTGTAACTTTAGGCGTGCCACTCTATGCAAACATTGCGGGTGTCATGCCAATTACTGAAGCCTTGGTCAACAAAGGAATGCCACTTGGTACTGTATTAGCGTTCACAATGGCGGTGACGGCTCTCTCATTGCCTGAGATGGTCATCTTGAGGAAAGTGCTTCGCCCTCAACTTTTAGCTGTGTTTATTAGCCTAATGACTTTTGGGATTATCAGTATCGGCTACTTGTTTAATGCACTCCTTGCCTAACCACCTCTTGGCTCTCAATCAGCACTGAGAGGATAATCCCAACCAGGGAATAAGGGCATCTAACAATGCGATGCAGCTGACGGCGCTCCGCGCCGCAGCTGATCGCCATCGTTCGGCGGCATGGCTTCTGGTGTCTTGCTGCCCTCCAATGCGTCGTGAGACATTCCACAACGCAAGGGCCCCGGCAGGGCAGCTTGCTCGTTCGACGGCGCAGGAACGCCATATGAAATCCGCACCTTCACTGTTGCCTGAGCCCCGAAGTTACCTTGGGACGGCAATCATGGTGGGCGCGATCACAGCCCTGCCGTTTGCCATTCTGTGGTCGTTGCTGTTCGCGGTAGTGATGAATCGGTCGTTCGGAGAGATCCTTCCCTTTGGGCTGGGCGCGGGCTTTTTCTTTGGATTGTTCTTCGGTCTAACAATGGGATTCTTCTTTAAGAGAGAGACGGCAGACATTGAATTTGCGGACAAGAAGGGATTTGTTGCTCGCCTAAACGTAGCAATGTCCCAATTGGGCTACAACCCTGCGACCCAGAGTGAGGACTTCTTCACCTACAAGCCTTCGCTTCAGGCGGGCTTGGCAGCAGGCCGAATTTCGGTACAAGTATTCGAAAATCATGCGATCGTCGTTGGCCCGAGGATGTACGTCAAGAAGTTGATTCAACGGTTGGCCACCGATTGAGGACGGCGCCGCCGAACCAGCCGTTGCACCTGACCGGGGCCGCCGCCCGGGTTTGGCGGACACGCCACGTCGCTACGGCGGCCCCGGCGGGTGAGCTTGGGCGTTATATTGCCAGCGCCAGAGTTGTGCTTAGTCAAGGTTGTTGGTGAAGGGGCGCTGGGGTCGGTGGGTAGCAGAAGCGATCAGTTCAAAAATTTACACAACATAACAAATCACTGCACCCGACCGTATGCTAAGCTATTCATATCATCCAAAGCCAGTGACCGCGGGTGAGTTCAGACGTTATGTTGCCAGCCCCGGTAGATTGTGGATGATTGGGTCAAAGGATCCCTGGGGGCTGGTCACTGAGGATCCAGGTAGATCTAGGTAGAGAGAGTCACCCAACATAACAAGTCACTGCACCCGACCTTGGGATAGATTATGGGCTGGGATCCCTGGTTTGGGGTGGCGGGTGAGTTCAGCCGTTATATTGCCAGCGCAATAGCGAGATGGTCGGCGGGGCGAGCTTCTAGATTTTCGGCTTCGTTGGTAGTTGGTGGGGCGACCCGTGCGCTGGAATCGGTGAAAGTCCGGGGCGATAGGCGTAGAAGTTACACAACATAACAAGTCGCTGCACCTGACCCAGTGTTATGTTCTGAGCAGTTCCTAAAGCTGTTAGTAGCAGGTGAGCTTAGCCGTTAGCCAGCGCGACTTAATCTCAAGTGTAATAATATCCAACATCGAGGAGTTGGAAAGATGAACACAGTGATTACCATTCCTCTGGATGCAGATACAGCGAGACTTTACAGTCAAATTCCTGCTGACCTGCAAAGAAAGTTTCAGTTGTTACTTAACCTTTGGCTGCGCGACCTCATCGTACCACCGCGTCCCCTTCAGGTTGTCACAGATGAAATCAGCCAAAAAGCACAGGAGCGTGGCTTAACTCCTGAGATACTGGAATCTCTGCTGAATGTCGAATGAACCATGCTTTGTTTTTGATACCAATGTTGTTATCAGTGCGCTCCTGTTGAGATGTTCTGTCACTCGTCAAGTCTTTGACAGGGCAACACAGAGAGGCAAATTGCTTATCTCACGTGTGACCGTTGAAGAATTGAGCGATGTCCTGCGGCGCAAAGGATTTGAAAGGTATATAACCGAGGAAGAACGGATGGAGTTCTTGAGCACTTTTGTTAGAGATGGCGTCTTGGTGGAGATTGTAGAGCGCGTGGCGACGTGTCGTGATCCCAAAGACGACAAGTTTCTTGAACTGGCTGTTAATGGCAAGGCAAGATGTGCGTGCCGTTAGATGTACCCAGAGACAAGATGATGAGCAAGCTCAAATGCCCTCATTGCGGGAACCCAGGGATCCCTGTCCTCTGCAAGGTGTGCCTCGGCTCAACTGTGCCTGCGACCTGCAAAGCGTTATGAATCTTTGTTTGAGTCGTAATTGAGAGGAAATAGGTGAGCTATAATTCCTAATGGACTTTTCTTTTCATTGCAGGTTGGGTAATGCAAAAACAGGAAGTCCTTACATTACTGGCAAATCACCAGAACACTCTGAAGGACTTTGGCGTAAAGTCTCTAATGCTCTTTGGTTCAGTAGCAAGGGATGAAGCGCAAACAGACAGTGATATCGATCTGCTAGTAGAGTTTGACCGTCCAGTTGGATTGTTCACTTTTGTACGCTTGAAACGATATCTAGAGGAAATTTTAGAGAGTCCGGTTGATCTAGGTACGCCTGACTCCCTCAAGCCCTATCTGCAAGAATCCGTTCTCCGGGAGGTGGTTCGTGCCTTCTAGAGATTGGCAGAACAGAGTAAGAGACGTGCTAGCTGCGATTGAAGAGATCCGAGAGTTTATAAAAGACATCACGTTCGATGAATTTCAAGTCGATCGAAAGACAGTTGGGGCAGTTTTGTATAATCTTGCAATTATTGGTGAAGCAGTTCGCGGCATTCCACCAGAGGTGGAGGCTTCGCATCCTGAAATTCCATGGGACGAAATGCGGGGAATGCGGAATATTGTGATCCATGAGTATTTTCAAGTGAGTTTGTCCATCATCTGGCAAACGATTCAAGAAGATCTTATTTTATTAGAAACCTCTCTTCGACAATTGATAAACCCTTAAGAGAAATGTATAATGTCGGAAGTAACAGCAGCATTAGACCTCACCTCATGCCCGGCTCCGATCCAGCGCGCCCATTTACTGTGGTGGTTGCCGACAACTTCCACTATGTGGAGAAATATAAAGAGTACGAGTACGGAAAGTTTGAGACCCTCGAAGCCGCAATTGCCGCTTGTAAGCGTATCGTCGACGAGTTTTTGATTGAGGCTTTGCGGCCCAGCATGACTGCTGACGAGCTCTACAGCGAATACACTTCGTTTGGAGACGACCCGTACATCGTTGGCTCGGAGGAGCCGGAAGTTCCCTTCTCAGCCCGTACCTAAGCAAAGGCGCGGTGTCTGGAGTTATGTGGATCCCAATCTGCACAAAACGCTGATGAGGATGAATCCGACAAATTGCCGGAGCAGCATCGGAAATAGAGGCAATTAAGTTAGATGAGGATCCCTCTGGGCCAGGATATATGGTTGTTTCAGACTGCAGGAAAGCAACTTGGGGATCCCAGGTTCCCCTAGTCTGCTTTGGGAGACAGATAAGGGGTATGTTTGTGTTGGCCGGTTAGAGATCGAAGGCAGGGCAAATGTCCCAGACTTATTCGGAATGACTATCGCGAACGGAGCTATTGTACTGGCTACCGTCTCATCGCCATTTGAATTGACTGTAAATAAACACACAAGCTCTCAAGCACGGGGGGGCAACGGTGGGCATTGGATCCCGGGAACCAGGGATTCCAGCAAGCCGCTACAGGCATCCCAGAGCAGCTCGATCACGTAATGGAATCCAGCCTCACCCCCGTAGTAGGGATCCGGAACTTCTTCGTCAGAATGAGAGCGGCAATAGCTGCACATCAGGCACACTTTCTCGGCATATTTTCCCTGGGGATCCAAGCTGAGAATGTCGCGGTAATTTTGTCGATCCATAGCCAGGATCAGGTCAAACTCGCGCAGGTCGGCAGGTCGAATCTGGCGGGCCTTGCCTTGTAGCTCTAGGCCATAGCATCGGGCTGCTTGTTGCATGCGCCTATCTGGGGGGCTGCCGATGTGATAGGCTGCCGTACCTGCTGAGTCGCAGATAATTGCTTCCTTATGGCCACTGCTGCGCAAAAGGTGATTGGTGATGCCCTCAGCAGTGGGAGAGCGACAGATGTTACCCAGACAGACAAACAGAAGCTTTTGGCTCATGACAATCTCAACAGCAGTAGAGAACTCCTCTCACCTTATAACAATGCCCATCTAATCTAATGGTTCTTTGGTCTGAGCATAATAGTTCTTCGTTCTGAGCGCAGAAGAGCACAGACGGCAACGAACGGTGTTTGCGAGCCAGTCTCATCTGCCACTGACGGGAACAGAGCGGATCCCATGTGCTGGCCCACCACGGGATGTATTCGCTCACAGCAGCAGAGTGGAGTCCTCCCTCATTTTCCACCAAGTTTCCCACCAAGAGCCGCTGCAATGATCTAACAGCAGCTATTGGGAAGCCTGTCGCTTTGAGCATCACAGGTCTAATTGAACCGACAAGGGATCCCCAGGCATTGCTGCAGCAGCTTCAGGTATTCTTGTCCCTCCATGAGAAAGGCGCCGAAACGGGCCAGATGCGGGTTCATCAACTGAGCGTCGAAGAGGCGAAAGCCCCGCTCTCGCAAGTGCTCCACCAACTTCACCAGGGCCACCTTCGAGCCGTTGGGGATGCGGTAGAACATCGACTCGCCGATAAACGCCGCTCCAAGGGCAATACCCAGGATCCCGCCTGCCAAGGTCTCTCCCTGCCAGGTTTCAAAGCTGTGGGCAAAGCCAGACCGGTGCAGAGCTGCGTAAATCTGCTTCAGCTCGGGGCTAATCCAGGTTTGGGGACGAGCGGCACAGCCCTCTACCACCTGCTCAAAAGCGCAGTTCAGCCGCACCTGAAAGCGATTGCTGCGCACCAAGGGCCGCAATGAACGGGGGCAGTGGAATCGCTCATCGAGGGGGATCACCGCGTGCCGGTCGGTGCCGTACCAGGCCAGGGATCCCGTCTCTTCGTCGGCCATCAGAAAGTAGCCTTGGGCATAGCCTGCCAGAATGGTGGCCAGATCCACCTGCATCGCCTCAGTTGCGCTCCTCAAGATTGCCATTCTGCAGAGAGACTGGCAAAGTCTCCCCCATTGGCCCTGGGGTGGCAATCCACACAGCCGCTCACCCGCACAGGAGTGGGAAACTCCACTTGCAGATGCAAAGCGCGGAAATAGCGGGAATCTGCCAAGCGATAGGGCACCTGTTCCCCCTGTCGCAGGGGCCGGGAGTTGGGCCGCAAATAGCCCCAGGCCAGTTGTAAAGCCACACCGCTCAGGGGCTGGATCTGCTGGCCATAGTGGTTGGGATCCTGCAGCAGCCGTCGCCAGGTTTCAGTGGGCAACACTTGGGCGGGCAACGCCACATGGCAACTGCCACAACTGCGCACATATTGAGCTTGCTCCAGTTGGGCTTGAGTCAGGCCCTGCTGGGCTTGTGCTCCCAGGTTCTGCGCTGATCCCGCCAGCAGGGATCCCATAAACCCGGACAGGATGACTACCATGCTCCAGATCCAAAACCGCCGGCGTCGTCGTTGCAAAGGAGCCATGCTCTCACACCCACTGCCCATGCTTTCCCACTCTAGACCCACTCTAGATCAGTTGGCCGCTCGCCACAGTGGGACGGAGTCCATAAGATCCGGCCTCAACTGCTGGGATCGACTTGATCGACTTGGCCTATTTTTGGAGGAGCTTGAGAGATCGCGGATCTCCTGCTGCATTTTCCGCATTTCTTGAGGCATCTCCCGCAGCTCCTCTTGATCCGTGCAGCGCTCGATGGCGCGGGTGCGCCTGTCAAAGCCGGCGACGGTCAAGTTTTTGGATCCCTCTCTGGATCAACCTGGCCAGAACCAGAGGGGAGGCTGTCTGGGTTTAAAATAGCGGGGCTGCAGACTTTCCCACCAAACGCTCATGAACTCGCCCAGCTTACTCTGGCCGGATCCCGACGGGATCCCAGTGCCCTCTCAACCGGGGATCCTTGGCATTTTGGCTTCCGGCAATGGCAGCAATTTCGAAGCTATTGCCCAAGCCATTGAGGCTGGGGAACTGCAGGCTCAGATTGCTGTGGTCATCACCAACAATCCCAAAGCTTATGTGCGGCAGCGGGCCCAAAAGCGAGGGATCCCTTGCGTTTTGCTCGACCACCGAGACTACCCCTGTCGCGAAGACCTGGATGCAGCTATCCTCCAAGTGCTCTGGCAGCATCACGTGGAATGGGTGATCATGGCCGGGTGGATGCGCCTGGTTACCCAGGTGTTGTTGTCTGCCTACCCGGATCGCGTCTTGAACCTGCATCCCAGCCTGCTGCCCAGTTTCAAGGGCCTGCGTGCCGTTGAACAAGCCCTGAAGTGCGGTGTGAAAATTGCCGGCTGCACTGTCCATCGGGTCACCTTGGAAATGGACAGTGGCCCCATCGTGGCCCAAGCAGCCGTGCCGGTTCTGCCCGAAGATACCGTGGAATCCCTTTACCGGCGCATCCAGGCCCAGGAGCACCGCCTCTACCCACTGGCCATCCGCCTCTGCCTGGCAGAGGGATCCCTGCTACCCAAGTCTTCGGGGAAGCTACACAATTGAGGTTAAGTCCAGCGCTGGCATGTTCTATGGCCGAGATCCCGCCTCTCCTCGTCTTCGATAGCCCGGTGATCCTGGCCGGTCGTCTGGCTCTATGGCAAGAGTGGGCTCGATTTGGGGTGTGTGTGCTGCCGCAGGCAGTGATGGCCGAGCTAGAACGCCTGAGCCGGCAGGCTATTGATCCCCAAGAAGAATCGACAGCCCGCGAGTTTTTGCGCCACTGGCCCAGTCTAGGGTTTGCCGTCTCAGAAGCCCGTGCCCTGGTGGGTGGTGCTGGTGCCGGCGATCAGTCCATGAGGGTACGTTTGGAAGAAGCGATTGCCGAATGCGCCTATGCCCTGGCCCAGCAGCAGCCGGGAACGCTGGTGGTTTTGGTCAGCAACGACCGGCCTTTGGTGGGGCAAATTCAGGGTCTGGGTCTCAACAACCTCTGTGCCATCTCTCTGGCAGAGCTGAACCGGTGGATGCGTCAGCAGCAGCGCCCTCAGGCTGTGGTTATGGCTTTGAATCGGTTACCAGGGCCACCCATTCCTGCCGCCCAGTTGACGTCCTCTACCCTCGCTCCACCTGCCCGTCCCTTGAGTTCCTCTCCAGCTTCCGGGAACCCCCCCGCCCAGGCGCGGCAGCGGTCTGGAGCTGCTCAGGTGGGGCCGAGCACAGCCCGCCTCTGGCCCTTTTTGAAAAGCCTACAGAATGCCCTTGCGTTGTTGCTGGCCCTGGTTTTCCTCTCGGCAACCGGGTTGCTGGCCTGGCGCCTGCTCGATCCAGAAGGAAGTGAAGGGATCTGGCGGCGGCTACCTCTCTCTCGGATCCCTTGGATTCGGGATCTGTAGTCCTCAAAGCTACTGCTCAGCAATCGTAACGTTAAAGCCCTTATTTTTCAGGGTTTCCGCATGATAGCGGGCATACTCCAGTTGCTCAAATGCTGCCAACTGCACAAACTTCTGGCCATTCACATCTTTGACAAAGGCCCCATCAGAAACTTCTCGAGCACGTGCCAAGCTCTCATCTCCCGAGTAGGTAGTGAGCACCAAGAAGGTTCCCTCGCCGCGGTTCGGCCCCAGGGAGTCTATGTTGTTTTCGCTTAGGGGCACCACGTTCTGGGATCCCGCAGAAGTAGGCGATGAAGGTTGGGACGGGCGCTCCAGGCTGGCTGCCAACTGCTCCACCGTTTGCAAGCTGGGGGGAGAGGGTTCCTTGGAAGCCAAGGCCAAGTCGGTCTGCAGGCTGTCCAGCAGGTTAGGAACGCCTTGAAGAGGATCTACCTGTACGTCCTTCAAGTCCGGGGTGGCCGTCAAGCCCAGCGCCAGCCGATCCGGATCCAAGCCACCGAAATAGAACTCCTCTCCCACCTGCCCTTCCACCGGTTCCACTGGGATCAGGGGCAACTGGGCCAAATCCAGCTGGGCAGGGATCCCTTCTTCCGCCCTGCTGGCAGCACTTTGGGGCAGGGACAGTTCTTCCGGCCAGATCAGCCAGCGCACCCCAAAGCCAATCCCCGCGCAGGAAAGCACCCACAGCAGCAAGACCCAGAGGGGCGAAAAGGCCCCGGAGGGCCGCGGCATCTCTTCCTCTTCCAAGTCTTCCACCACCTCTTGAATGAGCACAGGTGAAGGGCGCTGTACAGAGCTGGTATTCCCAAGCTGACCTGCTCGTGGGGGCGGGACAGAGTCCATGCGCTGCAAACGCTGCCAGAGGCGGAATCGCTCCAGTTCTTTCAGCACATCCAAATGCAGATGGCTCAGCGCCTCCTGAAGAGCAAGTTGAGGAACTGGATGTGAATGGGACTGCTGTGCCGGAGACAGGGGTTGGGTAGGGTCTGGGGGAAGCGGAGAAGGACTCATAGACAGCCCACACTCAACTTGATGTAAAGTCGGAGAGCAAACAATGCCGATCCACTGTTACAGCCGGAAACAGCCTAACAGGAGAACCCACCTTGGGAACAAGGATTGCCAGCGCCCCATACCTTGCCATAAACCACCATGCCACAGGGCTATGGCAGTCTTCTAGGGCTTTGCCTCCAGATAAAGGGCACGCACATCTGTCGGTAGGTTCTGAAGCAAGATCTGGCGGGCAGAGGCAACGATGGCATCCACGTCTTCTGGGGCGAGGTAATATCCGTCAGCCTTGAGTTGGTCGGCAATGCGAACCGGTGGCCAGCCAAAGCGATCCCGCAGCAGCAGAATGAAGCGCAGATCCCCCGGCAAGGTATCCAAACCAGCAGTCAAATAACAGGCCAGTGCCGGTGAAAGAGAGGACTTCGCCCCGCCTCTGGTGGAGTCGAGACTGCAAGAAGCTTGAGGGCGGGTGGGGATCCCATCCAAGGATTGGATCAGCTCACGGGTTTGCTCCGCCAGCCAGGGTCGCAGCACAGGATCCCCTTCGCCAGCCGCTTCTTCCACAAGGCTGTGGACATCTAGGCGCTGTAGGCGCAGGTAAAGCCGCAACCAAACCTGCTCTCGATAGGCAGCCCACTGCTCGGGCGGCAGATGCTCGGCAAGAATCCCGTCCACCCACTTGCAGTAGCGGCAAAACAGGCCGATGAAGTAGCGCGCCACCTCCGGCTGCCGTTGAAAGGCCCGCAGCAACTCCAGATCGCTGTAATGGGCCACCCCCCGCACGATAGGGGCGTTGCATTCCGGCCAAAAGGCGGTAGCTTCGGGCATGAGAATTTCTCCCGCAGAAAAATCCCTAGCTATTCTCCAGGATCTCCCGGCAGGCGGATAACAACTGCTCCTGCTCCGGCAGGGTGCGCAGGCCAATGCGCAGGTAGCGATCTCCCAGCTCGGGAAAACTCAGGCAATCCCGCACCAGAATCCGGTGCCGCTGCAGCAGCGCCCGCTGAATTTGCGTGGCAGAGCCAGGGCAGCGCACCAACACGAAGTTGGCTTGACCAGGCCAGGGATCCCAGCCGGGCAGCGCTTGCAAACCCCTGAACAAATGCTCTCGGGCCACGGGTAGCCAGGCCAAGGTGCGCCGGCGGAAGTCCTCATCGGCCAAAGCTGCCGCCACTGCCACTCCCGCCAATCCGTTGACGCTCCAGGGATCCCGCCACTGTCGCCAGCGCTGCCAGTGATCCGGATGCCCCACCGCAAAGCCAATGCGCAAGCCGGGCAGTGTGAAGAACTTGGTGAGGGAACGGATGACGATGGTGTTGGGGTGAGCCGCCAGGTGGGGGATCAAGGTTTGGCTGCGGGGCATTGCCGACGGGCTGGAGTTTAAGCTCAGGGTGGGCTCCCCCGGCAAAAAGTCCATAAAAGCCTCGTCCACCACCACCTGGTTGAACTGGGGCAGGAGAGGCAGGATGTCTTGCTGCGGGATGAGCTGGCCCGTCGGGTTGTGGGGGTTGTTCAGCCAGAGCACTCGGCTCCCTTTGCCTGCCGCCGGAAGGGGTTCCTGCAGAAGGGTAAAACCGGCGGATCCCTGGCCGGGGAAAAAAGGCAGCGGCTTGATGGTTACCCCTGCTGCCCGCAGAGCCCGCGCATAATCCCCAAAAGCAGGCTGGGGCAGCCATACCTCCCGCCCTTGCGCATCCCGGGCTGCCCAGGTGAGCAACTCCGCTGCCCCATTGCCCACAAAGATCCACTCAGGATCGACGGCCCAATGGTTGGCCAAACAGATGCGCAAGTCCCGATAGTCGGGATCCGGGTAGCGGCTGATTACAACCGGGTCTGCTGCAGACAGCGCCTGAGTCAGAGCTTGCAAGACCGATTCCGGTGGGCCCAGCGGATTCAAGCTGGCCGAAAAATCCAGAATCTCCTGGGGAGAGCAGCCAGCGATTGCTGCTCCCCAAGCCCAATTGCCACCATGTCGAGGCTGCTCCACGCCCTACCCAGCAGCCGAGTCCCAACCCGGCGAAATTAAGATTTCCCCCCTGCTACTGCTTCGCGGAATGACTTGCCCACCCTAAAAGTGGGGACGATGCTCTCTGGGATCACCATTTTTTGGTTGGTTTTCGGGTTGCGACCTTCCCGCTCTTTGCGCTTGCGAGCCTCAAAGGAGCCGAAGCCCACCAGGGTCACCTTCCCCTTGGGTTCACCGTTTTCATCGCGGGATGCGACCTCTTCGACGATGATCTCCAGTGCGGCGGAAATGACAGCCTCCGCTTCTCTTTTGGTTACATTGGCGCGATGAGCGACGGCATCAACAAGTTCTGCCTTGTTCATCCTGATCTCCTTCTGAGTTAGGCAATAAAGTTAGAGTGTTCCCTGGATCGCGGATTCGCTCAGGCGTTGCAGAGCGGCCACGGCCCAGAGTGTTCTCAGTGTGTGGGAGCGGGGCTTGCCCTGCAATGCGCCAAGGCGCCACTGGCGCGAATGGCAGGATTGTGGCAGTTGAGCTCCAAATCACTGACATATTCTACAGCTAAGTTAGGGCAGAAGCCCGCTGGGAAAGGGGTTCTAGGGGATCTTAACGCAATTTTCTGGGAGACAAGAGACTGCATATACCCAGTTGGCTCGGATCCGACAGAAAGCTAGGGCTCACGACTCGGGTCGGAAGTAGGCCCGCATCACCTCTCGAAAGATGGGAGCGGCCCGTGATCCACCCCCACCGCCGCTGTTTTCCAGAAAGACCACGACCACCAATTCGGGCCGGTCGTAGGGAGCATAGCCAACATACCAAGCGTGGGATCGCCGCGGCGGATCCTCTGCGGTGCCGGTTTTACCAGCCGTTGGGGGAAATCCTGGCCCCAGGTTGGCGTTGCCGCCAGTGCCGTAAACCACGACATCTCGCAGCCCCTGCTGCAGGATCTCCAGGGTGGCAGGGGAAAGACCTACCTTTTGGCGCAGCGGCACAGGGCTTTCCGGGATCACCTGGTGCGAGAGCAAGGGGCGCACCCGCCAGCCCCCATTGGCCACTGCCGCCGTTACCACCGCCATTTGCAGCGGCGTAGCGGTAATAAATCCCTGGCCGACGGACATGTTGACCGTGTCGCCCACATACCAGGGCTCGCGCCAGTGGCGCTGCTTCCACTCAGCATCCGGCACCAGACCCGCGGCTTCCCCTTTGAGGCCAATCCCGGTCAGTTGTCCCAACCCAAAGCGGCGCGACCATTCTTGCAAGGGGGCAGCCTTGGTGCCGAGGGCGATTTGGTAGAAAAAGGTGTCGCTGCTGTAGGCCATCGCCTGCCGGTAGTTCAGCCGCCCGAAGCCGGCCCGGTTCCAGTCCCAAAAGCGCCACCCTCCCACCTGGATGTAGGGGCCGGTCTGCAGCACCGTATTCGGGGGAAAGGCTCCCGACTCGATCCCGGCAGCGGTGGTGATGATTTTGTAGGTGCTGGCGGGGGGATAGGGCCGCAGGCCGCGGTTGAGGAAGGGAAAATCCTGCTGCTGCAGGCTCTCCCACTGGGCTTGGGTGATGCGGCTGGAAAAGAGGTTGGGATCAAAGGTGGGATAGCTGGCCATGGCCAGGATCGAGCCATCGCTGGGATCCATGGCGATCACCGCTCCTTTTTGCTGGCCGAGGGCTCGCTCTGCCGCCTGCTGCAGCCGCACATCCAAAGTGAGCTGCAGGGTGTTGCCCGGTTGGGGCGCTTGTTCCCCCAGCACCCGCAGCACCTCTCCCATGGCGTCCACCTCCACCTGTCGCCCGCCCCATTGGCCGCGCAGATGGTTCTCGAACAATTCCTCCACTCCCATCAGGCCGACAATATCCCCCAGGCGATAGCTGGGATCCGCCCGCAGTTGTTCCTGCGAGATCTCGCCGGTATAGCCCAGCAGATGAGCGGCCAAGTCGCCGTGGGGATAAAACCGCACCGTCTCCGCCTCCACCATCACTCCCGGCAGCTCGCGGCTCATCTCCTCCAGTTGAATGACCACCTGGGGGCTGGCGTTGCGCAGGATGCGCACGGGAAAAGGGGAACGATATCCAGCCTGTTCTAGCTTTTGGGCGATCTCCTCAGGGGCGATGTTCAAGTAGTCTGCCAACTTGGGGATCATCTCCTGCCAGCGCTGCCGCGACTGCACCAGAGGCCAGAGGAAGACCGAGTGGGACAATCGGCTGCCCGCCAGCAATACACCGTTGCGATCCACAATGCGCCCGCGTTCTGGCGGCTGGGGCAACAGGCGAATGCGGTTGGTATCGGCCAACTGGCGGTAATACTGGGTGCGCGCCAACTGCAGGTAGGCCAGACGGGATCCTAGCCCTCCGAACAGCAGCAGGCTGGCCAGCAAGAGCAAGACAACGGCCCGATAGCCCTGCCCCACCGTTTTGGTCGGCAGGGATCCCAGCCAACGAGGACTACCGCCGTCCGGCGGGGGTGGGGGAAGCACCCGGCGAGGGGCAGGCGGCCTGGAATGGGGGGAGAACAGGGCTTTTGGATCCCGTCCGGTCAAGGTGTTGGGGCTTCGCGTGGCGTCGCTGACAGGGTAGAGTTTGGCCATGAACTTGCCAGAAGAATTGCAACCGATACACCCAAAATCGAGAGGAGATGCCCGCTCTTGGGCGGGCCCTCTCAGCATCCATCCAGTATCCCTGGCTCTGGCAAGCCTCGTCCAGGAGTGGCAGCGTGGATAGAGCAGAACAACAGCGGCTACGCCAGGCTGCCTGGCTGATGGTGGGCAATGGCCTGCGCCTGGGGTTGTCTGGGGCCTATTTCATCCTCTTGGCGCGGCTGTTGGGGCCGGAAGCCTTCGGGGTTTTCTCCGCCATCTTGGCCTGCAGCAACCTGGCCGCCCCGTTTGGCTATTTGGGCCAATCGGAACTGCTGATCCAGCGCCTCAGCCGGCAGGGATCCCTGACTTGCACCCAGGGGGTTGGCCCCAGCTTATGGCTGGCGGGATTGGGCTGTGGGGGGATGGCGCTGGTGTTGTGGCCCCTCTTGAGCGTTTGGCTGGCCGGGACGCCGGCAGCGGTGGTGGGGGTATTGCTCTTGAGCGATCTGCTGTTCGTCGCAGTGCCAGAGGTGTACAGAGGGATCCTGGTTGGGCGAGAGCAGGTTGCCGGCGTGGCCCTCATCGACACGGGCATGGCGCTGGGGCGATTGGGGGCAGTATTGTTGGCGGTGGCCTTAGGCTGGGGATCCCTGGTGCAATGGGCTGTTCTGTACGGCCTGATGGTGTTGGTCGTGCTGCTGCTGATCGCGAGGGGGATGGGACGGTGGAGCGAGCCTTCTCTCCCCTTGGCCCTGAGCTGGAGAGATCTGCGGGAACGGCTGACAGCGGGCTGGGACTTTGCGGTGGGGCTGGCCGCGGTGAAAACCTTCACCGATTTGGATAAGCTGCTCTTGCCCCGTTTGGCCTCAGCAGCAGCGGGGGGTCTTTACAGCGCTGCCTATCGGGTGATCAACTTCTCGCAAACGCCGATGATTGCTCTGCTCACCAGCCATTTTGCCGAGCTGTGCCGCCAAGGCCAAAAAGGACTCCCACAAGGCTGGCGCTACGCCTGTCACCTTTCCCCTTGGGTGGTGGGCTACGGCAGTTTGGCCGCCCTGGGGCTGGCGCTGGGATCCTACGGAATCCCTTGGGTGCTGGGATCGGCTTACCGGGAAACGGCCCTCATCCTGCGCTGGCTCAGCCCGGTCATTTTGCTGGAAGGGATCCACCTTTTGCTATCTCACCTGCTCACTGGAGCAGGGTTGCAAAGGCCCCGCAGCCGCCTGCAACTGCTGGCTCTGGGGCTGAATGGGCTGTTAAACGGGGCTTGGATCCCAAGGTGGGGCTGGCAAGGGGCGGCCCTGGCAACCTTGCTGTCAGAGGTGGCCTTGGTGCTGGCCTTGCTGCTGTTGATTCGGGGGCAGCTGCGCTCTCTGCAGAGAGCTGGGCCTAGGGCGCCTTAACGATTTTGTAGGTGGCCTTGGCATCGGGGCCGAAGGTAATCACATCCCCCGACTTGAGCTGGTGGGTGGTCAATTTCTGGCCGTTGATCAACAAGCCATTGGTGCTGGGCCGACCCTCCAAATCCCCATCCAAAATGCGGTAGCAATACTCCCCCTCTCGTTCAGCGGGAATCCGCAGCAGCATGGCGTGGTAGCGGGAGGCATACTGAGAGTTGAGACAGATGTCGTTCGCCAAGTCCCGACCGATGAAGTATTTGGCGGATCCCAGCACCTGGGTACGGCGGCCATCTCGGTCTTCCACGATCAAGATGTGCTGGTGGGTACCGGAAGGAGAAGGCACAGATTCAACCATACTTCCGCTGTCAATACCAGTGTTTAACCGTACCTCAAACTATACCGAAGTTTAGCCTTCTTCCTGCTATCGCTGGGTCTGCAGAATCGCTCATCCAGCGCCCCAGAACTCTCGACCGATCCAGTGGGCTAGCGAGGAACATTCTGGAGCAATGAGCCGACCCATCCGGGGAAGAGGGTGTAAGCTCCTACCGCCCATTGGGCTATGCCCACCACCACCTCTGACTTGGACTGGCGAGCGGCATCCCAAATGGCTTCGGCAACTTCTTCCGGCTGGCTGACCCAAAAACTCTCCAGCGCCTGTTGCATTTGCTCGCGGGCTTTGCCACCTGAGGTTTGGGAGTGGCCATCGGGAGAGGACTCTGGCCCCACCTCATCCAGAAAAATGGCTCGCTTGAGGAAATTGCTGCTGACGATGCCCGGATGGACGCCGATCACCTGGATCCCTTGGGGTTGTAGTTCCAGACGCAGCGCCTCCGTCAGCCCACTGACCGCGTACTTGCTGGCACAATAGGCGCTCATCTGGGGCAGGGGCATTTTGCCGCCAATGGATCCCACGTTGATGATCTGACCTTTTTTGCGCTTCAACATGTCGGGGAGCACGGCTCGAATGGTGTGGAGGTAGCCCCAAAAATTGACCGCCATCAGAGCCTGCCAGTGCTCCGGGGTGGTTTGCAAAAAAGGGCCACTCATGCAGATGCCGGCGTTGTTGATCAGGCAATCGATGCGGCCATAGCGTTCCAGAGTTCTCTCCACCAGGTTTTGCACCTGTTCTGGCTGCGTGACATCGGTGGGAACGGCCAAGACCTCGGCGTTGAGGCTTTGCTCTAGGTCGATGGCCGTTTGCTTCAGGGTTTCGGCAGTGCGGGCAGCCAGCGCCAATCGGTAACCCCCACGGGCAAAGGTAAAGGCAGTAGCTCTGCCGATGCCTTCAGAAGCGCCTGTAATTAAAACAACATCGGCCATCCTGCTTCTCCGTAAATCTGGACTGGGATCCCTCTACCTGTTGTAGCTTCTCCGAGAGTTAGGGATCCCTGCTTGGCTGAGGGCTTAAGATACTGAACGATAGCGAGGATAGGGTGTATGGCCTCTACCTACTCATTTGATATCGTCAGCGATTTCGATCGGCAGGAACTGGTGAACGCTGTGGATCAAGCCCGACGGGAGATCAAACAGCGCTACGACCTCAAGGATACTCAGACGGAAATTGAGCTGGAGGAGGGATCCCTGACCATCACCACCGCCAACGACATGGCCCTCAACTCCATTCGGGATCTGCTTCTTACCAAAGCGGCCAAGCGGGGTCTATCCCTGAAGATCTTCGACTTCCAACCCCCAGAGAGCGCCGGCGGCAACCGAGTGCGCCAGGTGGTTCACCTGAAAAAGGGCATTGATGCCACACTGGCCAAACAGATCGCCAAGCAAATCCGCGACAACTTTAAGAAAGTGCAGCCTGCCATTCAAGGGGATCTGGTGCGCGTTTCCGGCAAGGATAAAGACGAGCTACAGGCAGTCATTCAAATGCTTAGGCAGCAGGACTACCCGGTGGCGCTGCAATTTGTCAACTATCGATAGGGATCCTCTGGGCTTCCGTATCTTTCCCCTCAACCCCTCTTGCAAGATTAGAGATCTCAGGATCTGTGAAATGTTGGGTTTAATGGCTGCTGGAAATGGTGATGGCCTACGCTCCTCAAAGCTTGAGTTTTCGGCCAATTGGGATAGGGGGCTCTGGTGAGAAATCTTGTGAAAGTAACCGTCGGAATCAAGCCAGCAAGTCTCTGAGAATCTCATTGGAAAATAGCCAGCCATCGGGCGGAATCAGCCGTAGCCGGCCTGCCTCACAACTGGCCCATCCCTTCTCAAAATAGGGATCCAGCCTCTCCAAAGCTTGCTCGACCTTTGGGTGGCCAAAACGCTCCTGTAAATGGCACAAATCCAGACCTTCCTTTAGACGCAACCCCAACATCAAAGTATCCATCCAAACTTCCTCTGGGGATGCTTCAGGAGGGAGGGGGTAGACTCCAGCTTTCACCTGCTCAAAGTAGTGGTAAAGGGTTTTGGGTTGCTGAATGCGCCGTCCACCCTCGTAGCCAACGGATCCCATGCCAAAGCCAAAGTAAGGGCGATTTTCCCAGTACACTCGGTTGTGGCGACAGGCGTAGCCGGGGCGGGCAAAATTGGAGATTTCGTAGTGGATGTAGCCCGCTTCGGTGAGCAGCTCCCGCGCCATTAGGTACATGGCAACTGTGGTTTCCTCGCTGGGCAAAGGTGCTGCTCCCGGTCGGTACATCCGACCAAAGCGGGTTCCCGGTTCAATCGTCAGATCATAGACGGAGACATGGGTGGGGTTAATCTCAAGAACAGCTCGTAGAGACTGCTGCCAGTGTTCCAAAGTCTGGTAGGGCAGCCCAAAGATCAAATCCAGGTTGAAATTCTCAAAGCCCGCCGCCTGCAAGTCGGCCACGGCTTCGTAAACTTCCTCCACTCCATGCAGGCGACCACAAGCGGCCAGCAGCTCTGGCTGAAATGCCTGTACCCCTAGGCTGATGCGGTTGACCCCCAGCTCCCGGTAGCCCGCCAACTGCTCCCGCGTCAGGGTGCCGGGGTTGGCCTCCAGAGAAATCTCGCAGTCGGTATGAAACGGGATCCTCTCCCTCAATTGAGTCAAGATCCGCCCCAGTTGCTCCACCGTCAGCAGAGAAGGGGTGCCACCCCCGAAAAAAATGCTGGTCAACGGTCTGGGATCCCCAGCCAGATGGCGGTAGCGGTAGGCGCCGCCGATCTCCCGGCAGAGCATCTGCACGTAGGTTTCCATCAACTTGCGGGTGCCCAGGCCGGTGGCAAAATCACAGTAGTGGCAGCGTTGCCGACAAAAAGGGATGTGCAGGTAAGCTGCTTCAGGCCAATCAACCTGGTCGCGGCAGCATTGCAGAGCAGTATCGGTCGGAGTGGGATTGTGCAAAGCCGTTGCCACAGCCATGGGTCAGCTCAAACGGGATAGAACCACTATACTGATAGACTCCGAAACTCCTCACGAGGAGGGATCCCATGAAAGCCGTGCGCCTGGCGGTGATCGACTATGATGCCGGCAACTTGCATTCAGCTTGCAAAGGGCTGGAGCGGGCCGGGGCCGGGGTGCAGCTAGTAACAGAGCCGGACGGCCTAGAGGCTTTTGATGGCGTCGTCCTGCCGGGAGATGGGGCTTTCGACCCAGCCATGCAGCAGTTGCGGGCGCGGGGCTTTGTGGAAGCCCTCCGAGCGGCAGTGGAGCGGCAGCAGCCCTTCCTGGGCATCTGCCTTGGGCTGCAGGTTTTGTTTGAAAGCAGCGAAGAGGGAAACGAGCCAGGGCTGGGCATCGTGCCAGGACGGGTGCAACGCTTTCGACCAGAGCCAGGCCTGCGCATCCCCCACATGGGCTGGAACCAGTTGCACCTCACCCAGCCCCAGTCTCCCCTTTGGGCAGGGATCCCTGACCAAGCCTGGGTCTATTTTGTTCACTCCTACCACGCGGTGCCCCACGACCCAAGCTGGGTGGCCGCCACCACTCAGCACGGCAGCCAAACCTGTGTGGCCGCCATTGCCCAGGGCGCCGTGTTGGCCACCCAGTTTCACCCGGAAAAGTCCGGTCCGGTTGGTTTGAAGATCTTGCAAAACTTCGTGGACTTTGTGGCCGGATCCCTGGCCCGCACCTAGACCTCGGTTTTTCCCAAGCCCTATGAACTACTGGCTGATGAAATCGGAGCCCAGCGTCTACAGCATCTGGGATCTGCAGCGGGAGGGCCAAACTCTCTGGGACGGCGTGCGCAACTACCAAGCCCGCAACTACCTGAAGGCTATGCAGCCTGGGGATCGCGCCTTTTTCTACCACTCCAACGCCAACCCTCCCGGCATAGCCGGCTTAATGGAGATCGTGGAAACCCAGGTGGTGGATCCCAGCCAGTTTGATCCCACCAGCCCCTACTACGATCCCAAGTCAACCCCTGCAGCTCCCCGCTGGTACACGGTGCGAGTGCGATTCGTTGCTGCCTTTGAGCGCTTGATCCCTTTGGCCCAGTTGCGGGCCACTTTTACCCCTGCAGAGCTAAAGGTGGTGCGGCGGGGCACGCGACTGTCGGTGATGCCTGTGGCCCCAGCGGTTGCTGAGCGCTTGCTCTCGCTGGCACTCTTCTCCTCCTGACCCAAGACAAGCTAAGCTTCTCAACCGTTCCGCTTTTTCGGCTGCCAGTCGATTGATTATTCGGCTCCCTCCTCCTCATCGCTTAAAAAGCAGGTAGCTGGAGCTCCTTAACGAATTCGAAAAGTAGGAAACTGGCTATTCAACACTTGCCTAGGATTGAGGAAAGACACACACCATAGAGCGAGGTTAGTGTGGCGCTGTGCAACGACTATGGCCGTTGGAACCGAGCAATTGTTCAATGGGCAACACGGGGAGTTCCTCACGGCACGCCAGTTTACCTCAGCGTAGATGAAGAAGTTTTAGCAGGTCTAGGCCTAGGCACAGTTGAGGATTTCTGCCAAGCGGTGCGATCCCAGGTGGTTGTTGGCGATCGGGTGCAGTTATCGGCTCTGCAAAACCACGGCTCACCTGAACCGGCAGGAGTGGCCTTCTTGACGCTGATGGTGCTTGCCGCCCACGACATGATGAGGGATGACAAGCTGGATGCCAAGGACTTCTTCACCCATTTTTGCAAACGGCTGGGTGTATCTGGAGACAACCGTCCGATAGGGATGAAGGAAGAACGCCTATGGCAGGAGTGGAACCGGTGGCTAGAGGAAAGGGGATGGATTGCCACTGCCAAACCAGGGGAGGGCTCGCGCAAGTACGTGAATTACCCCATTTCCCAAGCTCTGCTGCGGAAGGCAGATGTTCAACGGTTGTGTCGCGTGTTTTATGAGAGAAAGTGGACTACCGCCCGCAGCGAAACCAAGTTGCTAGTGGATTTGGCAAGCGAAGAGAACCTCAACCGACATCTCGCGGAGCTGCTGGACGATCGCCAGCGACACGAAGTACTGGGCGCCGAAATCCTAGCTGTCCATCAAGAGTGGCTAGATGCAGGATGCCCAGAACCGAAACGATTTAGCCGAGCGTGTCAGCCTCCTACGCGCTTGATCGCAGGGCTGTATCGCACCGAAGATCGGTGGGGGAACCCAGAATTCTACCTCTACCCCAAAACTCCACGTCACTGGGCAGTTGGGGAGGTGACGGTAGAAAACCTAGGTAGCCTGCGTTCCGAGCGCGCGGGTTGGTTTTGCCCCGTTGGAGCGCCGCTCTCTGCTAGGGATGTAACAACGGGAAGATCCTGGCCCATCCGGGGTCATGCCTACTTGCGGGAACTCCAACTGCTCGCCCAAGACTTTTGGGTGTTGGTGCCCGATCCTGAAAATGCAGAGTCCGGTGCTCTGGCTACTTGGGGAGCACCCCAACTTGGCAGTCATTTCACGCTGTTGTTTCGGGAGGCGCTGTGGCCGGATTTGCAGCGGCTGCAGGAAGAAAGTCTACTGCAATGGTCAGGTGAGCGTCAGCGTGCCTTTGCCGAAAAATCAGACTGGTGGGAAATCCAAGAATGTCAGGTGCTGGCACCGGTATGGGACGGTTTGTTTTTACAACATCCTGAGCTGAAAGAGGCCTTACAACCACGCGATCGTCTGCACATTGCCTTGGGTGGAGGGCTACGGGTACCGCAAGGACAAGGTTGGCTCGAGGGTCACTTGCCAAAGGTGACTGTGTACGGGTTTCAGCCTACGGTAGCCGTGACTCTAACTGAAGTGCGTACCGGGAGCATATATCTTCCAGAAGACCATCGCTCTACCAACCAGCCTTGGGATTTGCCCGCAGACTTACCTCCCGGTACTTACCAAATCCAAGTACGGGGCGGAACTGCCCACCAGGAACGCTTTTTGAAGATCCTGAGTTGGGGTGATTTGTCATTAGCTTCCCTAGAGTAGAGGCATAACTCTATGTCGAAAAAATCTTCTCGGTCAGAGCAAACTTACTGGGGCTTTCGCACCCATACCTCCAGATACAAACCCCAAAAGTTGCTGAATTACTTACAAAAGCGGGTTACTCAAGAAAACTTGGCCGATGTTGTGTCTCATGTTCGTATTGAGAAGGGCATTAAGGAAAGAAGTAGGGGAGAGTATTACTTCTACTTGGGTATTAAGACAAATGCGCGCTCTGATTGGTCATCCACACAAAACACCCTTGAGCAACTGATTAAAACAGTGAGAGGTATCAGTATAGTTAGGATTGGAAGAGAAGGATTTTGCTGGGAAGACATTCGACACATGGTGGGTATTGCATATGATTTGGGGGAGGATACCCAACCCCTAAAATATTTCTCGGTTGCACGGCCGCCTAAAGTCAACCCACTTAGTCTGGAAACACCCATAGCTGAGTCGTCGGAAGGCGATCGCTCCCAGGCGTGCGAACGGTTGCTATGGTGGCTATCAGCAGCCGGCTCTGGCTCATGGGAAACCTTCCAAGCCGTGTGCGACCGCCTAGACCTACCCCAACCGCGTCGATTGTTGCGTCGGCTGCAACTGCTAGGGCATCTCACGGTGGCTCAGGATGGCAAACGCTGGTACATGCAGCCGCCTTCCTTGCAGCCAGTGGGTGAAAATCGCTACGTGCTATACGGTCAGCGGAATGCAGCTCTCCAGAAAGATCTTCGGCAATTGGGTCGCCTTGAGGAGATCCTTCAACCTCGAAGGAATGCTCCTGCCTGCTGGCAGTTCGAGCCTCAGGCTGATGTTGCCACCGCGATCGCCAAGTTGCAGGTCAGCTATCCCACTCTGACCATTTGCCCAGTCGAGGCTCCTCCACAGTGGGCAGATTGGGTGGCCGGGCTCTCGGTTGTCGATTGGGTGCCGCTCCACCGCTATCGGCTAAAGCGTTACGATGGGAGCACCTTCGCAGACGTGCCGACTGCTGAGGAAACAGGCTTCTACGAGCTGCACGAGGAGGGATCCCAACGGCAACACGCTCTGTTTTACGACCGCGAGCAAAACACTTGGTACAGCAGCGAGTGGTACGGCCTGCGTTTTTTGGCTTTGACCTGTCTCCGGCCAGGAGAGTTGGTGGTCAATTACCACCCAAATTCTCAAGAGTTAACAATTCCCAGCAGCCAGCGCTGGCCGTTGGCGTACGAACGCTATTTGGTCATGCAATCGGGTTGTTTGCCTGACTACAATCCTGACACTGGAGAGCTGATTTATCGAAACATCACGCCGACTGTATGGCAATTAATTGGCGAGCGACTGCCACATCTCAGCGCAAGGGAATAGCAAATTTGTAGATTACAGTTGTACGGAACGCCAAGGAAAAACCATGTACGATCTCGTCGGTGCCTATCAACGGTTAGATTGGGTCTATCGGCTTTACATCAAGAGTGCTTTTCCCTTGCGGTATCCGGCTCTTAGCGCTGAGCGCGATTGCTGCTTGCAGTCCAGCCCTGAACATCCCTTGCTAAGCGTTCCTCCTTTGCTAGAGCCGACACCGGTCTATCCTTCTTCCGGCAAGACCCTTGAGGCAGCAGCACAGGCGTTACCTGATGGTTACGAAGATTTGGCACATCTTGGTCGGTCTTTGTTTCCAAATTTCCCTCTCTATGAGCATCAGTGGCGGAGCTTGGAAGCAGCCATCGTTCACCAGAAGGATATTGTGGTAACGACGGGCACCGGCTCAGGCAAAACCGAATGCTTTTTGCTACCAATTTTAGCCTACCTTGCTCGAGAATCCCGCACCTGGGATCCCATGTCCCCTCAGAGTGGCGATACGTTCTGGTGGCAGCAGGAAGACAATCCAAAGTGGGTACCACAGCGCCAAGGGCAACAACGACCGGCGGCGATACGGGCCTTGATTCTCTATCCTTTGAATGCTCTGGTGGAGGATCAATTGCGACGGTTGCGCAAGGTGTTGGACAGTCCGGAAACCCATGCCTGGCTCGATCGCGAGCGCGGCGGCAATCGCATCACCTTCGGTCGCTATACGGGACAGACACCCCTCCCCGGTCGTCAGACCCCTGAAAAGGTCAAAGAATTGGCCAAGCTATTGAGAGATCTTCAGGAGCAGCAGGGAAGAGTTGCTGTTCGGAGCAAGAATTCGGATAAAGATTCGGATTTAGTATTTTATTTCCCTCGCTTAGATGGGGGAGAAATGCGCTCACGCTGGGACATGCAAGAACATCCCCCAGATATCCTGATTACCAACTATTCCATGCTCAACATTATGCTGATGCGGCAAATTGAGGCTGGGATGTTCGAGCAAACGAAAGCGTGGTTGCAAGCGGATCGAGGTAATAAATTCTTGCTGATTGTGGATGAGTTGCACACCTATCGCGGGACACCAGGGTCAGAAGTAGCTTATTTGCTGCGCTTGCTGCTGTACCGCTTGGGGCTAACAGTCAACTCAGAACAGCTACAAATTTTGGCGACCAGCGCCAGCTTGGAAGAGGGCGAGGCGGGCCGCCGGTTTCTCCGGGAGTTTTTTGGGCGCGATAACTTTGCGGTGATTGCTGGAGAACAAGTTGCTCCGGATCCCGAAGCCCCAGCGCGAGTGCGTCAGTATCAAGTTGCTTTTGCTCAATTTGCCAGAGATGTGCAGGCGGATCCCCTCCAGCCCCTGCGACCTCTCCCTATCCCCGAAGAAGCTCTGACCAAGCTGGTGCAAGAGCTGGGGGGCGATCCCAGCTCAAAACCACTGGAGCAGGCTTTGGGGGAGTGCCTCGAAGAACTCAAGGTTGGCGATGCCCTGCGGGAGGCCTGTCGGCAAGCTAGTGGCAGCGTGCGCGCCACCCCCATCCAAAAAGTTGACCAGCAACTGTTCCCGGGGGCGGCCGTGCCCCAAGGCGGTCTGGTCTCCGAGGCCTTGCGAGGATTGTTGATGGCGACGGCGGTAGCTCAGCGAGAAGACGGGCGATCGCCCCAGCCCGTGCGCGGTCACCTTTTCTTTCACAACCTGCAAGGTCTCTGGGCGTGCAGCAACCCTCACTGCAGCGTTGCGCAACGCTCTCCGGAGAACAACCAGCCGCCTTCACCCATTGGCGCTTTGCACAGCCAACACCGTCTCAGTTGCGACTGCGGGGCGCGTGTCCTGGACTTGATCGTCTGCGAAGTTTGCGGGGAGGTATTCCTGGGGGGCTATGCATACCAATCCGGCGAGTCCCTTATCCTCACTCCCGATCAACCTGACTTGGAAGGCATTCCTGATTTGGTGAACCTTACGCAGAGGTCTGGGAATTATCGCGTTTTTTGGCCCCTGCCCCACGACCCGGAACCTTGGGCGACCCAGCCGCAATATTTGGAGTGGACTGCTGGCAAGGCGAAGCGGGGGTGGGTTGAAGCCAAGCTCAACCCCGCTACTGGTGAACTCCGACAAGATAAAAGCCCCCCTAGAGAAGGCGAGGTTCCCGGCTGGGTGTACCAAGTGAAAGAGGGGGATGGGAATCAGCCCGCCTTGCCGAGCCGCTGCCCTCGCTGCGATACCGATCGCGCTCTCCGTGAGGCCTATCCCACTCCTTTGCGCGTGCACCGCACTGGATTCCAAAAAGCCTGTCAGGTGATTGCCGGAGCTTTGTTGCGGGAAATGCCAACACCGCAATCCCGCAAGCTGGTGGTTTTTTCCGATAGCCGCCAGGACGCAGCCAAGTTAGCCGCCGGTATGGAAATGGATCACTATCGCGATATGGTGCGCTTGCTGCTAGTGCGATCAGCAGAGGAGTATAGGCAAGACCTGCGGGCCTTTCTGCGCAGCATTTTGCCTAGCCCAGAACAACAACGGCAGCGGTTGCGTGACTATCCTCGGTTGCTGCGAGAGGTTGAGGGGATGGATGAGGATCTGGATCGCTACAAGCGCTTCGTCAGTGGTCTGCAATTCTTCCTCAATGACGAGGCATGGCGTTGGTCGCAGGACATGCAACCGGCCAATCATGAGATCCGCCAACAATGGCTGGAAATGCTCGAGTCTTACGGTGAGAAAGTCCCGCTCCGCGTGCTTCGACGCACTCTGGCCAACCAACTCTTGCAGTTGGGATTGTGCCCTGGTGGTACGTCCTTTAGCGCCCTTTACTATTTCGTCAACAAGGATCGGCATCCCTGGACCGAGCTCTATAACTGGCAAAGTAAGCAAATAACACAAATTAACCCTCCAACAACAGAGCAAGACCGACACTTCAACAGACTCGACAACTATTTAGCTAATGAAATGATGTCCGCGCTGTTTGCCCATGCGGTTAGAAACATTGAGTCTTTTGGACAGGGCTATGTTACAGCTCAAGTTCCTCCGGAACTGCAAGACGTTGCCAGCGCGGTTATCCGCCAATTGGGAATTCGCAAGCGGCATCGATACTCCAAATTCTGCAGACCGGGTACTAGGCGGGAATTACCCCAGTACGTGGAGCGATACTTGAGAAAATTAGAGGAACAGGGCAAGCCAGACTTAAAATCCCAGATCGAGCGGGAGTTGAACAAAATCGGTACCCCTAGCGAGAACGGATTGGTTTTGGATCCAGATCGCCTCTACCTTGTGCCCGTCTCTCGCGAAGGTCTTCAAGGCTACCGCTGTCCTCAATGCGGGGCCTTTTACTTGCACACTGCGGGGGGATGGTGCCCAGAGTGCAGTGGCGGTCGCAACACCAGCAAACGCTCTGACCCGCAGGCCATCCGACTGCAGCCGAGCAGCTTGCCGCGCGATTTGGATTACTACGCCTACCTCTCCGACCCTGAAAACGAACCGTTTCGGATGAATGCTGCCGAATTGACAGGGCAAACCGACAAGGAGGATCGCCTCAAACGGCAGCGCTGGTTCCAGGAAGTGTTCCTAGAGGGAGAAATACCGCTGGCTCAGGGCATTGATTTGTTAAGCGTGACGACCACTATGGAGGCTGGCGTAGACATCGGCGGCCTGCTGGCAGTGATGATGGCAAACATGCCGCCTCGGCGTTTCAACTACCAGCAGCGGGTGGGACGGGCTGGTCGGCGCGGTGCCGGGGTCTCCTTGGCAGTTACGTTTTGCCGGGGTCGCAGCCATGACGATTTTTACTTTCAGCGCCCTGAGGCCATTACCGGCGATCCGCCACCCCCGCCCTACATTGACCTGCGCAGCCTCACCATTGCTCGGCGCGTCGTCGCCAAAGAAGTTTTGCGACAAGCTTTTCAGGAAGTCTCGCAACACGATCAATCCGCTGCAGTCCATCTTGAAGACGTGACCAGCGTCCACGGCGAATTTGGTCTAGCCGAAAAGTGGCAGGAGGTGGAGCCGTTGGTTCGCCAATGGATTGCTAGCCACGACCAAGAAATCCAAACCGTGATCACCCAACTCTGCCAGCAAACTCATCTCTCGGCTGACGATCGACAAGCCTTGCATCACTACATCTGCAACGATTTGGTCAATAAGATTAGCGAGATTGCCACTTCCAATGCCTACAGCCAATCCCAACTCAGCGAACGCCTGGCCAATGCTGGCATCTTGCCCATGTTTGGCTTTCCCACGCGGGTGCGCCTGCTCTATACCCGCTGGTCGGCTAGCCAAGGCACCATCGATCGCGACTTGGATACAGCAATCGCACAATTTGCCCCCGGCTCAGAAATCGTTAAAGATCGGGCGGTGTACACCGCCTGTGGACTGGTGGAGTTGGTGCCTCACAAAGGGGACGTGCGATCGCGTCCTGGCCTGGTGCCGGCTCTTGACCAACCTAACCGCTGGCTGGGCTTGTGCCGCAATTGCCAAGCCATGATTGAGGACTACCAGCCTCAGGGAGACTTCCCTTCTCCTCCCCCGGCGAACCTCAAGCTGGCGAAGCAAACTTGCCCTGTATGCAGGCAACCCACTCTTCGCTGTATTGATGCCCGAGAGCCGACAGGCTTTCTCACCAACTTGGAGCCGCGGGATTTTGAGGGTCAGTTTGAGTGGCAACCCCGCGTTAGCCGGCCCCTCCTGGGGGTATCTGAGCTAGAGCCTGGAGTGACAGTTGGCAACGCTTACCTGAGGGGAGGCAGCGGCAACATCCTGATCGTTAACGATCACGGCGGCGAGGGCGGTTTCTTACTGCAAAAAGAAGCTACAGTCTATGGCAGAAGGCAGCCAGGAGCCTATGTCTGTCTTGATCCCAATTCGCAAGCCCAAGGGAGACACGTCAAAGGGAGCGGCAATACCTATCGGATTGCCCTACTGTCTAAGCGACGCACTGACGTGCTGCTGGTCAGCCTTCAAACTTGGCCGCCTGGCGTGTTTGCTGACCCAACAACTGTGGAAGGGCGAGCAGCTTTGTATTCCTTCGCCTTCTGGTTGCGAGCGGCTGCCTGCACCTTTTTGGATGTCGATCCTGACGAGTTGCAAGCCAGCTTTCAGACAAAGGAAGAGGCTGGCCGAGTGGTGGGTCAGGCTTTTCTGTTCGACAAGCTGGAGAATGGCGCGGGGTATTGCCTCTACCTCGCTCAGCCGGAGGTCTTCTCGAAGCTGCTGGAACAAGAGGACTTGTCTCAACCCAACAGTTTGGCCTTCCGTTGGCTGCAGCACCAGCAGACCTGCGACACGTCCTGCAACAACTGCTTGCGCGATTACTCCAACCTAGCCTACCACGGGCTCTTGGATTGGCGACTAGCCTTGGATATGGCGCGCCTTCTGCGAAATGCTAGGGCACCGGTCGATTTGCAGAGCCCTTGGGGGGAAGAGCAGGAAAATCCCTGGCGGCGCTTGGTGGAGCAGGTACTGCCGCCACTGCTGGAAAACCTAGGCTTCCAGCAAGTGTCTCAGGATTTTCTCCTGCCGGTGTGGACGGGAAACCGGGGGCGGGAAGTGCGGATTGTGCGCCATCCTATTTGGACTGATGAGCATCCCATCTGGCAACAAACTGTTGAGCAAGTCCGTCAGGCCTATCCCCAGGCCCACATTCAGGCAATCAATCCTTTTTTGACGTTGCGACGACCAGGGGATGTCTTGGCAAAGTCAACAAAAACTACCCGCTCTAAGCGTCCTGGTGCTGCCTGACTTTATTTCGCTCAGTTTCTTTAGCCTGCGGTGGAAGAGGGCAGCGCGACTCAGTAGTCCAACACTGCCGACGCTCTCTCTACGGGCTAAACACGTTGGCAGAGGCGATTTCTTTCTATTCCAGGGCCTAATAGCCTTTCTATTCTCTGACTCTGAACTGCGCCAATCCCTACAGAGCTCCCTCCAATCCAGAGCCAAAAGCCGAGAGCCCCCACTGCTGCAAGCTATCGAAGGCAGCATAAGCCGTTAGATCTGGCTGCAGGGGCGTAATCGACACATAGCCCTCAGCAACCGCCCGCACGTCCGAACAGGGATCCACCTCCTCTTCCACCACCTCTCCTGCCAGCCAGTAGTAGGCCTTGCCGCGTGGATCCACCCGTTTCTCGTAGAGATCTGTGTACTTGCGCCAGGCCAGGCGGGCCAAGACCATGCCGCGTATTTCAGCCAGCGCTAGGGGGGGCACGTTGATGTTCAACAGCATCGGCTCCCCCAGGGGTTTCAGGCTCAGTTTCTCCAGTAGCTTCAGCACCACCTGGGCCGCTGGTTGAAAATCCTGATGGGTAAAACTGGCCAAGCTTACTGCCAGGCTAGGGATCCCTTCCAATAGCCCTTCCATTGCCGCCGAGACGGTGCCGGAGTAGAGCACATCCGTGCCCAGATTGGCTCCCTGATTGATGCCGGAAATCACCCAATCGGGAGGACGATCCAATAGCCCGTCCAGACCTAACTTGACACAGTCGGAAGGGGTGCCCGAACAGGCCCAGGCCTGCACTTCTGGAGGAAATCCCTCCCGCACCGGATCCAACCGCAGCGGCTTGTGCAACGTCAGGGCGTGGCCGGTGGCCGAGCGCTCCCGATCCGGACAGACCACCGTTACCTGGTGCCCCCCCAGCTGGGCCAGCGCTGCCGCCAAACACCGCACCCCTGCCGCCTGGATGCCATCGTCGTTGCTGATGAGAATATTCATCCCAGCCACCCCACACCCGCCCTTAGACATACACCAGTCTGACCCAATGATCTGCGCTGATCCCCCAGGTAGCCGAGTTCAGCGGCAGAATCTGAAAATTTACGGCTTCTTGGGGTTATTATTGGACGTAGCCTTTTGAACAATATCAGTAGGAACACAATGTCACCCTATGAGGTCAAGTGCCATTATGAAGCTAAGGTAAAGTAAACCCTGCGGTTTCCTTCCTCTTTGTATTTGCCTTCTTGTGTGTATCTTGCTGTTTCTCCGTCCCCATCTTCCTAAGACTCCGTCCCGTTGACGTGTAGGTGCTCCGCACCGCCGGCGCGAACGCGGAAGCGTTGCATAGCCTACAGCCGGGTAAAGCTGGAAAGTCTGTAAAACCCATCAGGTCGCTCGAGCGACAGGAAGTTGATCTCATGTCACTTGTTTCCATCACATCGGCAACAGAGGCTCAGGAATGGCGTGAGCTTTGCCAGTGGGCCGAGGAGCACTACCGCTGTCGCACCTTTCCCAAAGACGTGCGCATTCCCACTCGTCCGGGATTGGTGTACATCACCCAAGAGGGAGTGGTGCGCCTGGTCAGCCAAACTCCAGAGCGGCGGGAGGTCTTTGTTGGGTTCATCACGGCTGGATTTCCTTTTGAGCTGAGCAACCCAGAGCGCTTTGAGTTGAAAGCCTGCACCCACGCCGATCGCACCACGGTGATGTGGTTTTACTGGCAGGATCTGGAGCAGTGGCCCTATCTGCACCAGAAGATTCAGGAAAACTTCCGCCAGCAACTGCAACGGAAGCTGCTGTGGTTGGGAAATCTGGGCCAACGGCGCGCCATCGATCGCCTCAAGGGCTTCTTGAGCCTGTTGATCGAAGAGTATGGACAGCCCTGTGAACAAGGGATGTATCTCCCCTGGCCCCTTACCCATGCCCAGATTGGGGATGCCATTGGGGCCACCCGCGTGACGGTGACTCGTCTTCTGGGATCCCTGCGTTCGAAAGGGTTTGTGCAGGTGCTGGATCAAAACTTAATTTGCATTCCCAACGGGGTAAAGCTCCAGCCCACTCCGAAGAAGGCGGCCAGCGCCTAACCCTGCTGTCTAGATGCTATCCAGAGTGTTATGCCTACAGCAGTCGGGAACTGCACTGCTGACGCGATGGGCCTGCAGCTCCACTACCGTACTTGGGGAAAAGGGATCCCCTCCCTCCCAATCTTGATGCTCCACGGCCATCCGGGCAATGCCGACTGCATGGCGGTATTTGCAGAGGCAGTGGCGGGAATGCACCCCTGTGTGGCGCCAGATCTGCGCGGCTATGGACGTTCGCAGGTGGTGGATCCCTTCGAGATGCAGGATCACCTAGAGGACTTGGAGCGGCTGCTCAATCGCCTGGGCTGGCAGGCGTGTCTGGTTCTGGGCTGGTCTTTGGGCGGGATCCTGGCCCTGGAGTTGGCTTTGCGGCTGCCGCAGCGGGTAAAGGGTTTGGTCTTGGTGGCCAGTGCCGCCTGCCCCCGCAGCAACCATCCCCCCACCGATTTTTGGGATCAGGTCAACACCGGCGTTGCCTCGCTGCTCAACTGGCTTTGGCCCGGCTGGGAATGGAACATCGAGACCTTTGGCCGTCGCTCCCTTTACCGCTACCTGATGCAGCAACAGACCCCAACGGCCTATCGGTATTTGGCGCACATGGCCTTGCCCGCCTATCTGCACACCTCCCCCCAGGCTCGCCAAGCTCTACGCGCTGCTCTGCAACGGGGCTACAACCGCGAGGGAGAGCTGCACCGAATTCGCATCCCGGTACTGCTTATGGCCGGCGAGCGGGATCGCCACATCACCGCCAACAGCAGCCTGGCCACAGCCCGCGCCCTGCCCCACTGCACCTGCATTGTCTATCCCAACGTGGCTCATCTCTTTCCCTGGGAGATCCCCGACCGGGTGGGACAGGATCTGCGCCGCTGGCTCAGCGCTCAAGACTGGGCAAGTGGGATCCCGGTGGTTGGCTCTTCCGCTCCCTCTGCAGACAAGGCGGCAGAAGCCTGACCCTGGGCCAACTTCCGCAGCCGGGCAAAGGCCTCTTCCTCTAGATGGATCTGCTGCTGCTGTTGTTCTTCTGGGGTGCGCAGGCGCTTTCCCAACGGCTGTTGCAGCGTGCCCAAGAGCAACGGCTCGGAAACTCCCGGCTCGGGATGGATGACGGTGCGGGCCCGCAAGGTGAACACCGGCGAACCGGTGGAGAAGCGGCCCGGGGATCCCAAATCGCTGGCCGCCTGCTTCAGGGTGAGGATCAGTTGCTCTGGGGTGATATCCGGGCTGACAGCAATAACCGCTCGATCCGCCCCTTGGTCATAGACGGTGGTGTAGGGGGCAGCACCGGGAATGCGGGAGCGAAAGATCGGCCCCAAGCTGAGGGCAAAACATCCCGCTGTTAAAACCAGCGCAAACGCCGTGTAGCCCACCAGCGCAAACTTCAAGGGCCAATTGCGGATCCAGGCCAGCAGGGTGAGCACAGCCAGCAAGCCTGCTAGACCTAGCCCAATTTGGGTGGCAGAGGCAAAGAAAGACTCTAAAGTTCCATCCATAATTCCCCAGTTTAGCTAGACTGCCGGGAAGCCCTGCCCTCTATGCATCAGCATGAGTGCGGGAGTATGTCACCCCCTAGAGCTTCATCTCTAAGTGCAGGGTAAGCGCGATTCTAACTGCCCTATCTAGGGATCCCGTCCTGCTGCCGCGAACGGTGTTGGGCAGAGTAGCCCTCAGAACATCGCCGGGCCAACATAGCTTGGTCTATCTCGTGGTACCACTTGTTTCAGATCTTCACGCCCTCCTTATCTAGCCGGTAGGCTCGTAGTGACAGGTTACCCAAAAGACCTCCATCCCGCTGCCGCGAAAGGCTGCCTTTGTCTCAAGTCAAGACGAAGCTTATTCAGGATCTGGACGCAAGATGCCCTACAACCTACTCCAGAAGGGCTTGGCCGTTTCTATCACTGGGTCTTTGGTGAGAAGAGGCGAGAGGGATCAACCTACCAAACACAGAAAGCGGCGAGCCCTACAGATTTGAGGAGCATGGGCAAGGTCGGATTCGAACCGACACGGTTTCCCGCCGCATTTTGAGTGCGGTGCGTCTACCAGTTTCGCCACTCGCCCGACTTGGAACCATTATCCTACTGAACTGGCGAAACCTCGTCAACCAATCCCCCGAACTCTATCGGCGGCGGTCTTTCTCCAGTTGCTGGGCCTTTTGCCGAAGCTGGCGGGTTTGCTCCATCACCTCCTCCAGATCCTCGTGGGATAGCCGCTCGACGTAGTTAATTTTGATCTCTTCCAGCAAGTCTTGCAGGAGAGAGCGAATTTCCTCCAAAGCGTGCTCCTGGGTGAGTTCCCGTGCCAAGACCTCACCAAACCGCTGCATCAGTTGCGCTGCCAGCTTGGAGCCAACGGGATCCTCGAAACTGCCCGTCAGGGTTTTGTAGGTGGTGGTGGTCAGCTCGTTGGCCAGGCGCTCCGTCAGTTGGCCAGGCAGGGATCCCAGGCCGGGAAGCTGTTCTAGAGTTTGCATAGCAGGCAACTGCTTGAGCAGGCCATCCAGGTTGTAGCGGAGCAGTTGTTGCAATTCCGGTTGCACCTGGGGCAAAACGCGGTAGAGAACAATGCGAAAAACCAGGTTGGCAATCGCCTCCAGCTCGTTGGTGTTGTTGATATCAATGTAGTCGCGCTGGGTACGCGCTGCCGGCAGCAGGGGCAGGGATCCCCGCTGAATGGATACCTGGATTTGGTTGATCACCCGCACGACAATGACTTCCGTCAGATCCTCGGCGAAGTTGGTAACAAAGCCCTGGCTCACCTGGGCGCGTACCCGCTCCAGATCCAGCAACTGTGCTTGTCCCAGCCGGATGGTGACGGGGATCACCCGCAGCCAGCGCCAAAAGGGCAGCAGCAACAGCACATCGTACCAACGCCAGAGCATGGCATCCAGCCAATTGACGCCGGTGTAGCGGCGGCTGATGGCCACCGTGCGCAGCAAAAATTCCAGCCCAAACAGAAGCACGAAGGGAAAATCCAGCACCGGGAAAAAGTCAACAGGGTTACCGCTCTCACCAATGGGGCGGAAATAGTTGGTCTCAAAGAGGGGGCGCAGCCGGGTCTGGAAAAATTCAATTCCATCTGCGGGATCGGCGCTGGCCAAGTACTCAGCAGTCCAAAAGCGGGCAAAGGCGGCTCTGGCAGAGTCGGCTTCTGGGATGTGCTCCCGCATCAAATTGAGGATACGCACAAACTGGCCAGTTTTGTTGGCGCCCTGAAAGGGATTGGTCTCAATCATCTCGTCGCTGAGCTCCCGCAAGCGGGCCAGGATTGGTGCTGCCGCTTCCGACTCCACGCCAAACCGCAGGGTAACCTGGCGCAGCTCATCCACCAAGGCCAAGTAGCGCTGGGTTTCGGGGTTGGGCTCGATACCTTTGATGGGATCGTATAGGTCGGTCACCGGGGAACGGCTGGTTTCTTCGGAGAGAATCGGCAGCGGAATGGGAGGACCAAAGGCGCCAAAAATTTGCACCCGACCCTGGAGCCAAAAATCTCGCCCAGGCACATAGCTCATGTCGAAGAGCACCAAGCACAGGTTGCTCAGGGCCAGCAGGGCCATCCCCTTCTCGTAGAGGAGCAGCCAGCGACTTCGCCCCCTGAGGACAGAGCGTCTGAGAATCCGTTGAGCAGCGTTCAAAGGACTCCGTCCCGGCCTTGGGTCAACCAGTTGGTTTGAGTCAGCCTTAGTCTACCACCCCTGGGGTGAGCCACCCTTGGCTTGAGCAAGCTGTAGTGCAACCTGGCCAAAATGCCGCCAAATGGCCTCTGCCTGTGGCCCCACCTGGCGCAGAATCCAACCCTTACAGATGGGATCCGGAGACTTGACCAGCCAGTATGGGGACTCCGTTCCGCTGATGTGAACGGTCAGCCAAGTGGGTTCCGGCCAATCCCCCAGCAAGTACAGGGATCCCCAACAGAGATGGGATCCCAGCACTGACGCGGCGGAGACCTGCCGATGGGGAAAGTGCAGGTCTATGTGTTCCTGCAGCCAGAGTTTTCTCCCCTCGGGGGAGGATGGGATCCCAGCAGTGACCCAAACTTGCAAGCAGTTGGCAAGATGTTCAAACTGCCAGCGTTCGTCCATGGCCAGCCGTCCGGCAGTCCAGATCTCGGCATAGGCCAGGCGGGCTGTGGGATCCAGTTCGATCTGCACCTGCTGGCGAAAGTCTGCCCCTGCCCCCGGAATGGTCGGGTGAGGGATCCAGATCAACTGGCTGGTGGGGGCCAGCTTGACCTTGACCTGTTGCCGAATCAAGCCGGGATGCAGCCGCGTTGCCCCTTGGGTGCGAATTTCCAGCGCCGAGCCTGGCCCCAGCCCGATCTCGATCCGGTGGCGATCCCCACCCAGCAGGCCGCCGTTGGGGTTGCGCAGGTAGTACACAGGTGGCTCCCCAGGGGATCCCAGCCATTGCAGGGGAGCCTGAGAATACTCCCAAATACGGGTATGTTCGCCTCGGCGGGTTGCCTTCAAGATGGCCTTACCGAAGTTCACAGGCGGCTCACCGAGGGGGGGTCGGCCTTGATGGGGCGAAACAGCACCTCCCGCTCCAGCCAACTGAGAACCTGCTCCAGCCCCTCACCCGTGCGCAGGTTGGTAAAGACAAAGGGCCTATCTCCCCGCATGCGACGGGCATCCCGTTCCATCACCCCCAAGTCTGCTCCCACATAGGGAGCCAGATCGATCTTGTTGATCACCAGCAGGTCGGAGCGGGTGATCCCCGGCCCGCCTTTGCGCGGGATCTTGTCCCCTTCGGCCACGTCGATGACGTAAATGCAGGCGTCCACCAGCTCCGGGCTGAAGGTAGCTGCCAAGTTGTCCCCCCCCGATTCCACCAAGATGAGATCCAGGGGGCAAAAGCGGCGCTCCAGCTCCTGAATGGCGTCTAGGTTGAGGGAGGCATCTTCCCGAATGGCGGTGTGGGGGCAGCCGCCGGTCTCTACGCCAATGATCCGCTCTGCCTCCAGGGCCTTGGCCCGCACCAAAAACTCGGCATCCTCGCGGGTATAGATATCGTTGGTCACCACCGCCAAAGACAGGTGGTCCCGCAGCGCCAAGCAGAGCTTTTCCACCAAAGCGGTTTTTCCAGATCCCACCGGGCCGCCAATGCCAACCCGTACCGGCTGGGAAGTTTGCGCAACTTTGCCCGACATCTGACCACCTAATGCTCTTTGAGGGCATTCTAGAATCAGAAGCTTGCAAGGGATCCGAGTATGGTTCGGCTTTTGGTGGCAACTGCTGTGGTGCTGGTGGGATTTTTGCTGGTTAACCGCCTCTATCGCAACCCGCTGAGTTCGGAGCCGAGACCAGAGCAAGCCAGCCCAGAAGCTGCCCAGCAAGGGATCCCTCAAGGTGGGCCGCTGCAGATTTACCAATCTCGGGAACAGATCCAGCAAACCCTCAACCAAGGGGCCACAGCCACCCAGCAGCAGGTGGAAGCCGTTGAGCAATCCTTGGGCAATCCTTGACAGGTTGCAAGCCCTGCAGGAGTGTCTGGAACGAAACCAAAAGACCAAGGCCCCCTTCTCAACGGGAGAAGGGATCCCTCCCCCAGACCGTGAAGCGCCCCCCAGGCTTGGGTGGATCCCCCAGACGCGCTAAAGTCGAGAATGCTGCAATTTTACAGACTGTCCATGCGGATCCCTCCTGTTACCCCAGAGAAAGCCGATAAGCAACTGCAAAAGGTTTACGAAAGCCTGGAAAAAACCTACGGCACCGCCCTCAACCCCCTGCAGGTGATGGCCCACAAGCCCCAACTGATGCGAGCCGTGATGAACCTCTACGGGGCGCTGCGCACCCAAAACCCCAACTTGCCTGAAGAGCTGAAGGAGCTGGTCAGCATCCGCATTGCCCAAATCAACGGCTGCCGCCACTACTGCCTTCCCTACCACACCCTGCAGGCGCAAAAGTACGGCGCCTCCCCTGCCAAAATTGCGGCGGTGGCCCAGGCCCGCACCAGCACCCTCTACACCGAGGCGGAAAAGCTGGCCATCGAGTACGCTGAGCGGATGACCGTGCCCAGCATGGTGGTGACCGATAGCTTCTTTGCCCAGCTAAAAGCCATTTGGTCAGATGAAGATCTGGTGGAGCTATCGGCTTGGATTGGCTTCATGAACTTCTGGACTAAGGTGATTGCCGCCCTGGATGTGCCTTTGGATCCCATCTTTGCCGAGCAGCTTCACGTCTCATGAACAACCGGCAAACTCCCCTCTCTCAGGGGGGTAAGGGATCCCGACCCAAACCCTCCACTAGGCCCAGTCGTCTCGCGTGCTAAAGCTGCGGTCGTACACCTGGCCGCGGGCATGGATCTGGCGAGTCCGGGCGAACAGCTCTTCTTCGCTCAGGCCCCACTGTTCCAGGATTTGATCCAAATCCCGCTGCAGATCCCAGGCGCCGGGGAAGCCGTGGTAACGGATGCGCAAACGGGCGACTTCCGCCAGCACCCACTCGGAGAGGGGCCTCTCCTGAGCCTGCACCATCAGCTCATCGAGCGCAGCTCGGTCGGTGGCATATTGCGGATGTTGCTGCTCTCGTCGGGATGAGCCATTCGAGGGTGAACGGGATATAGCCATCGGTCTTCCTCCTTTTTCTCTCACTCTAGTTGAGTTCCCCTGGAGACTTTCAATATCGAGGATTGGGATCCTTGATGGCATGGGATCCCGAGAAGGCAGAAGAAAACCGCTATACTGCAAATGTTGCAGACCATGAACATTCTTCAGTTGCGGAGGCGGCGGCTATGCCCATGCCCATGATCGAGACCCGTACCGACCGGATGTTGCTCAACTTTGGGCCGCACCATCCCTCCATGCATGGGGTTTTGCGCCTGCTGGTCACCCTAGACGGTGAAAACATCGTCGATTGCGAACCGGTGATTGGCTACTTGCACCGCGGCATGGAAAAAATCGCCGAAAACCGCACGGTGGTGCAATACCTGCCCTACGTCTCCCGTTGGGACTACGGGGCCGGCATGTTCAACGAGGCCATCACCGTCAATGCCGTTGAGAAACTGGCCGGGATCAGCGTGCCCAGACGGGCCAGCTACCTGCGGGTGATCATGCTGGAGCTGACCCGCATCACCAACCACCTGCTTTGGTTTGGTCCCTTCTTGGCGGATTTGGGCGCCCAAACCCCCTTCCTCTACGCCATGCGGGAGCGGGAGTGGATCCTAGACTTGTTTGAAGCCGTCACCGGCATGCGCCTGATCAACAACAACTATTTCCGGGTAGGCGGCGTAGCAGTGGATTTGCCCTACGGCTGGACGGAAAAATGCCTAGACTTTTGTGAGTATTTCCTGCCCAAAGTGGATGAGTACGAACGGCTGGTGACCGACAACCCCATCTTCCGCCGACGGCTGGAAGGGGTGGGAGCCATCTCCAAGCAAGACGCCATCAACTGGGGTCTGTCGGGTCCCATGTTGCGGGCCTGCGGCGTCAACTGGGATCTGCGCAAAGTGGATCACTACGAATGCTACGACGACTTCGACTGGGAGGTGGCCGTTTATCCCGAAGGGGATTGCCTAGCCCGCTATCGGGTGCGCATGAAAGAGATGCGCGAGTCCTGCAAGATCGTGCAGCAAGCGGTGAAGGCTCTGCCGGGCGGCCCCTTTGAAAACCTAGAAGCCAAGCGCATGCTGGAGGGGCCGAAGTCGGAGTGGAACAAAGGCGACTACCAGTTCATCAGCAAAAAGCCTTCGGCCAACTTCAAGATCCCCAAGGGGGAAGCCTACGTGCGGGTGGAGAGCGCTAAGGGGGAGCTGGGCATTTACATTGTTGGTGACGACAACGTCTGCCCGTGGCGCTGGAAGATCCGTCCCCCCGGCTTTGTCAATTTGCAGGTACTGCCTCAGTTGATTCGCGGCATGAAGGTAGCCGACATGATCGCCATCCTCGGCAGCATTGACATCATCATGGGCGAGGTGGATCGCTAAGATACTTACGGAAAGCGAGGACAAAGGCAATGGCCTGGGCGATCTTGGTTCTGCCGCTGTTGATTGTGTCTGTCATTGCTGCGATTATTGGCCCCAAGCAATGGGCTAAGTACCAAGAGGAAAGGCGCCGCCGCGCGGAAGAGCTATCTGATGCTCGCCTTCAGGCCATCATCCAGCAGGAGCTACGCCGCCGCAACCGTCCCCCCCAATCGGATCCCAACGGGAAAACTTAGCTACAGGGATCCCAAACCCTACCCAACCCGCCATCTCTAGGGAGCTACTCACCCCCATGACAAACGCTGGTATCGACCTACAACTTGGCTTCGAGACTGCCCTACAGAACCTAGGCTTGGGAGCAGGTGCAGCCCATGCCCTCTGGATGCCCCTGCCCATGTTGCTGCTGATCATCGCCGCCACCTTGGGGGTGATGGTCATGACTTGGCTGGAGCGCAAGATCTCGGCAGCAGCCCAACAGCGGATTGGCCCCAACATGGCCGGCCCTCAGGGGGTGCTGATCCCGATTGCCGATGGCATCAAGCTGCTGACCAAAGAAGATGTTCTGCCCATCTTGGCCGACCCAGTCTTGTTTACGCTGGGGCCGATATTGGTTTTCCTGCCCGTCTTTTTGTGCTACCTGGTGGTTCCCTTTGGCCAGAACCTATTGATCTCCAACATTGCCATTGGCGTGTTCTTCCTGATCGCCACCTCCAGCGTGCAACCCATCGGTTTGTTGATGTCGGGCTACGGTTCCAATAACAAGTACTCCTTGCTGGGTGGGCTACGCGCGGCAGCTCAATCGATCAGCTACGAACTGCCGCTGGCCCTGTCAGTGTTGGCCGTGGTGTTGATGAGCAACGGTCTGGACACGGTGGGGATCGTCGAACAGCAGAGTGGCCTGGGCATTCTGAGCTGGAACGTCTGGCGGCAGCCCATTGGCTTTGTCATTTTCCTGATCTCGGCTCTGGCGGAAACGGAGCGGATCCCGTTCGACTTGCCGGAAGCAGAAGAAGAGCTGGTAGCCGGTTACCAAACGGAGTACTCCGGCATGAAGTTTGCCCTCTTTTATCTGGGATCCTACGCCAACTTGCTGCTGGCTTCTCTGATTGCGGCAGTGCTGTACTTGGGGGGTTGGTCGTTTGTGGTGCCGGTGGAAACGATTGCTGCACTTGCCGGGATTCCTTTGGATAACCCTTTCTTGCAGATCGGCGCGGCGGCCTTAGGCATTGTCATGACGATGGTCAAAGCTTTTATCTTCATCTTCTTGGCCATCCTGCTGCGCTGGACCTTGCCGCGGGTGCGCATTGACCAACTGCTGGACTTGGGGTGGAAGTTTTTGCTGCCCGTATCCTTTGTTAACTTGCTGCTGACGGCAGCCCTAAAGCTCGCCTTCCCCACCTTTTTTGGGGGTTGAATGAGAAGTAAAGAGGCAAGAGAGGGAGAACATAGGTCATGACGTTTCTCAAGCGTGTCAAAGAATATGTGGGCGATGCCTTCCGAGCCGCCAAGTACATCGGCCAAGGGATGGGGGTTGTCTTCGACCACATGGGCCGGCGCCCGGTAACCGTGCAATACCCCTTCGAAAAGCTGATCCCCTCTGAGCGCTTTCGGGGACGCATCCACTTCGAGTTCGACAAGTGCATTGCCTGCGAGATCTGCGTTCGGGTTTGCCCAATTGACCTGCCAGTGGTGGATTGGGCCTACAACCCAGAGCTGAAGAAAAAAGAGCTTTACAGCTACAGCATTGATTTTGGGGTGTGCATTTTCTGCGCCAATTGTGTGGAGTTTTGCCCCACCAACTGCCTCTCGGTAACCGAGGATTATGAGCTGGCCGCTTACGACCGCCATGACCTCAACTACCATCAGGTGGCGATGGGCCGTCTGCCCTCTAAGGTTACCGAAGACCCGATGGTGACCCCCTTGCGAGAATTTGCCTATCTGCCCAAAGGGGTAATCGATCCCCACGACTTGCCTGCTGGATCCCAGCGGGCTGGCAAACGACCGGAGGAGATTCTGGCGGAAATGAGAGCGGCCAAAGCTGCTAAGGAAGCCGAAGCGAAAGCAGCCAAGGCTGCTGCGGAATAGCGTGACATACTCCCGCACTCATGCTGACGCAAAGCGCTCCGCGCCGCTGTCCGCCACCCCTAGCCCCTTTCCCAGGGGATGTGACTGTTTGAACTTGTGGGACTGCCTTCCAGCATCGCCCGCTGCCGCAAGGTGATGGCCAGAAAAAGCGTCGAGGCCGCGAAGTTGGAGCTGTCCTTAGTGGGAAGGAGATGCCTGGGGCGCAGAAATAAGGTCTTCTGAACCCTGCGATCTGCAATCAAAGATCTGAGTATGAGTATAGGTGTGGTGTCCTAGTCTGAACCAAAATGGCCATACGTGGGCAGGGCAGATGGCTGCCAGCCTTGGCTAACTTCAGGGGAAGGAAAACGTAAACCTACCCGCCAAGCCAGGGGATGTGGCCAAGCCGCTAAAAGTCTGCGCGACGTTTCCGCTCTTGCGAACCGTTACGGTAAAGGGAATGGGAGCAGTTGATTGGGAGCAGCGCCGGAACAATCTCACCTCGATGAAGTATGGCCCTGAGGGCGGGGTGGAAGCCCAAAAGACATTCTCCACAGCATTTTGGGTTACGGCAACACAGTCGGCATTGGCATCCACATCCAGCCGTCCTCCAGAAGGGACAATTCGGTTGTTAAAAAACACGGTCTGCTGCGTGGGATCCGTAACATACAGGTCAAGGTCATCGATGGTGTTCCAACTCAAGGTAACTTGAATGGGGCCGGTGCCCAATACTGGAGGTGTGGGGGTGGGAGAGGGTGTCGGTGCAGGAGTGGGGGTGGGAGAGGGTGTCGGTGCAGGAGTTGGCGTGGGCGCAGGTTCCCCAGTGACCCTCTGAGCAAAGTTTCCTTGGAAAGTATTGCCAGCCAGGTAGGCTGCGACTACCGCATCTGGGGTGCCGGGGGCCGCCTGAATTGCCACTCCTACGCCCTCGCCCCGAGCTAGGAACGTATTCCCGGAAATGGTGCGGGCCTGGGTTCCCTGCAAAATACGAATGCCGACACTGCCGGCTATCCTGCCCACGCCGATCCGGTTGGATTGAATGGATGGAATTGAGCCTGCCCCATCCAGCTGAATCCCGGTAGTGCCACTCGTACCTGCTTGCCGCGCCTGCAGTACCAAGCCGGCTCCAGCCGTGGGTGGATCCCCTTCGATTTGGTTGTTGCGGAAGATCCCGCCGGAGTTGTCACCATAGCGAACGGCCAAAGCCCCCAAAGCCTGCAGGAGAATTGTGTTGTTTTCAAGGATGGGATTGCTGCCCGGCACAGTGCCTATGCCCACCCCACCCGTTTTACTGACAATCGGCGAGACACGGCTGACCCGGCCATTCCCAGAGATCTGCACACAGGGATCCAAAAATTGCTGGCACAAAATCTCGGCCAATTGGTTCAAGGCTCCCTCTAGAACCGCAGCATTGCCGTTGACCAAGATGTTGGAGCGAGGGTCGTTGAGGGTGACCTTGCGCGGCTGAAAAGTGCCGTTGTTCACCTGCACCCGTCCACCCCCCAGCACCACATCTACCCCCTGCAGGCTGGTTTGGCTGGCTACAATCACGTCAAAGAGCCCGGTCAGGATCTCATAGGCGGTGGAGCTGGTGATGCGAATGCGACCGCCGTTGGTGCCATCGCCGCCATCCAGGGCCAGGTTGCTTTGCAAAGTTTCCCTGCCCGTCCCCAAAATCTCGATCAGCACCTCCAGGCCCGCCGTGGCAGTCTGAAGTCGCTGCGCCTCTGCAACTGCGTCTGCCAGTTTGGTAAAGGGGCCACTGGCCGGATCCACTCTCAGGATGATGGGCCCGCCACCTGGCGGAGGAAGAGGTGGAGAACTGCCGCCGCCACCCCCACAGCCGAGGGCAACCCCCGCCAACAGAGGCAGCAAGGCTGAACAGATCCCCCAACCAGATTTGGATACTTGGCCAAGCATAGGTGGAAAGCCCCTTACAAGCGCTTAGCGGTTAAGGTTGTTACAGCAACAAACAAGAGCAACAAACAACTGCCACGAGGTCAAAGTGCAGATGGCCAAGTTGCGATCCAATGCCCTCAGCAAAAGCATCCTCTGATGGATCCTCTGTTTAGTCAAGGCTTCGCCAGGGATCCGCAATCAATCGGCAACAAAAATCTCAAAAATCTAGCGCTCTTCAGGTACTTCGAGGGTTCCGGCGAGGATGTCTTGCTTCACCGCTTCCACAGCAGCCACCAAATCCGCTGAGAGCAAGGCTTGGTTGTATTCATCCAGGGCATAGCCCACACCCTCGTTCTCCAGGCCAAAGGTTTGAATGCCGCCGACAAAGTTGCCTTAAAGTTGCCTTCCACCACGCTGCGAATCACTTCATAGGTGGCCATATCCACCCGCTTCAGCATCGAGGTGAGACCGTGGTTGAGGGTGGCAGGGTTGTTATCGGTATCCCCCAGGTAGTTTTGGTTAGCATCCACACCGATAAAGAACAGCGGACGGGTATCTCCGCTGCAGATGCTGGCATAATCGGCGGGTTTGGGCACTTCCGCAAAGGGATCTCGAATGAAACTCACCCCGGCGGGCAGCCCTGTAGGATGCTGTTGGGCCAGAGCAGCCCAAAGAGCAGCGAGGTAACATCATCTCCCGCCGTATCCGTGTCGATCAAAAAGCGTTGCACAGCCATACCCAGGCTAAGCCCAAATCAGGGTGACATCTTAACCTTTGCGGGCAGTCTCAGGGCAGCTGCTGAGCCGGTGTATCTTGAAAAGGGATCCCTGTAGACCAGAGTTGGCGATGTCCTTCTCCATCCGCTCCATTACACCACAACAGATGGCCCAATACCTACAGGATCCCGAGGCCGGCCCTCTGCAATTGATCGATGTGCGGGAACCGGCAGAGCTGGAGCTGGTGAATTTAAATGCCCTGGGCTTTCGCAACTACCCCTTGAGCCAGTACGAGGAATGGAGGGAACGGATCCTCACAGAGCTGGATCCAGATCAGCCAACTTTTGTGCTCTGTCATCATGGCCTCCGCTCTGCTCAGATGAGCCAGTGGCTACAGGCCAACGGGTTCACTCAGGTTCATAACATCAGCGGCGGCATTCACGCTTGGGCTTGTGAGGTGGATCCCTCCCTGCCCACCTATTGAGGTCACGGGCAAACCAGCACCATGTTCCCCATTCTTCATCTGCAGGGGGATCCCCAACAACGAGGCCAACAGTATGGATCCCAGGCGGTCCAACTCATTCGCCACAGCATTGCTAGTTACGCCCGCCAATTTGCCTACCGCTGTGGTCTCACCTGGCAGCAGGCCCAGACCCAAGCAGAGGGATCCCTGCCCTGGCTAGAGCGCCACGTGCCCCACCTGCTGGAAGAAATCCAAGGCATTGCCGCGGGGAGTGGCTTTCGTTTTGCCGAGATTCTGGCCCTCAATTTGCGCACCGAAATTTTATCCAGATCGGTTGTCGGTGGATCCCATCCCGACTGCGCCGCTGCTCTGGAACACAATCTCCAAAACGGGGTGCCCCAGCACCCACCGGATCCTGCTCATGAATTCAAGGGGATTGATCTCATCGATCCAGCCCAAGCCAACCCGGATGGGGGAGAATGTACTACCCTAGCGGCCTTGCCCCAGGTTACCTCCACCCACCACACCTATCTGGCCCAAGCCTGGGATTGGCTTGGGGAGCAGCGCAGGGCCTGTGTGCTGTTGCGCGTTCACTCCGATACCCACCCTGCCTACCTCACCCTGACCGAAGCTGGGATCCTGGCCAAAATCGGCCTCAACCGAGCAGGGTTGGCCGTGGCCCTCAACCTCTTGCGCTCTACCCTAGATGGGCAAACCGAGGGAATGCCGGTGCATTTGCTATTGCGCTTGTTGTTGGAGTGTGAGGAGTGGCAGCAAGCTGTGGAGAGGGTGAGATCCTATCCTTACACCGCGTCCTCTTGTGTCAGCGTTGCGGGTACCGCAGGACAGGCGGTAGGCCTACAGCCCGCTAGTGCAATCAGCTTTGAAATCAGTCCACGAGGAATTGGCCTGCATCTCCCTCAAGGAGGGATCCTCGCCCACACCAATCATTTCCTGGATCCGGCCTTGCGAGAAGATGGGCTGCCCCCCCACACAGGATCCTCCACAAGGCTAGAACGGGCCTATCATTTGCTTCGCCAGAGCGCTCAAACCGGAACCCTAGAGGCGGTCACTCTTCAAAAAATCCTACAGGACCGGACGAATGCCCCCCACTGCATCTGCCGCCATCCGGATCCCCATCTGCCCGCCTGGGATCGCACCGAAAGCGTGGCGGCTGTGGTGATGGATTTGAACCGGCAAATCTTACACCTGGCCCCCAACATTCCCGATCACGTGGAGTTTGTACCGATTTCCGGGATTTTCTAGGTTTGGGAGATGCAGTAGGATCGAGCTGAAGAGAGAGGAGGGGCAGGCGATCGCGTCCTTGCTGTCGCCACCAGACAGCGGGATGAGGAAAGTCCGGGCTTTCAGAAGAACACACCGCTGGGGAAAGCCCAGTGCGGGTAACCGCGAGGATAGTGCCACAGAAACATACCGCCGATGGCTGGGATCCCAGCACAGGTAAGGGTGCAAAGGTGGGGTAAGAGCCCACCAGCAACGTCGAGAGGCGTTGGCTCGGTAAACCCCGGTGGAAAGCAAGGCCGCAGCCGCAGGACTATGGCTGTTCTTCGCCCCTGTCGGCTGCATCGAGGTCACGGTACCCACAGTTGGGGAAGGGTGCTCTCGATGGTGGTGAGCCGCTAGAGGGTGATGGCAACATCACTCCCAGATAGATGATCGCCAGTGCAACCCTGCACTACAGAACCCGGCTTACAACCTCCTCTCTTTTCTATCTGGTCTCTACATCGGTCACAGATTGACCACGCCTGCCATCCACAGCTCTACGCAGGCTTGCAGGAGGGGAGGTATCCTGGTAGGCTCGGCGGTTTCTCCTGGTTTTTCATCCGCCGGCTTCTCCTCCTCTTGCTTCTCGGCAGAGAGCTCAGCTCCGTCGGCGCCAACGGAAGGCAGTTCGGCGGTGACTGCCAGCATGGCTGCTCCCAGGATCATCACATGCAAAACCCCAACGGCTGCATTAAGGCGATCCGGCTCGACAGATTGCAACTCAGAGTTGGGAAATCGCCGCAAATACTCTGTCAGCTGTTCTTGGGCCTGAGAAAAACCCAGCCGCAAGGCGCGACGATGTTCCTCAGAATAAAGGCCAGCCTCTCCGACCAGGGAGCGCACCAGCTCAGGATTGTCGGCCAAAGCCCGAAAACAGGTGTGGACATAGCGCAGGAGAATGGCTTGCAACCCAGAACCTTGAGAGGGGGCGGGATCCGCCTTCAGAGGCAGATCGGCAATGCCGGAAAAAACCCCCAACTCGCCAAATACGGCCAGGAGTAGCCCCTGCTTGGTGCCGAAGTGCCGAAACAGGGTGACCTCATTCACTCCGGCCAAATCCGCAATTTGACGGGTGGTGGTCTGGGTGATGCCCTGACGAACGAACAGCTCCCGAGCCGCATTCAGCAGCCTTTGCCGAGAAGAAGGACGTGCCATAGTGAGGAGAAAACCTGAAGAATTGCGGCGGGCTGCAAGTGACGCTTGCATTTACGGTGGAATACCGCTAGGCTTAATGTCAAGCGAGAGGATGTCGGCAGCGTTGCCTCTGCTCCTCTTCTTCCTGTGTAGCCAAGTTCATCACAGCGGAGCACATAGCAAGTCACCGCTGGCTATGGCGGTGTCTTCAGGGGTTTGACTCCGTTTTCACGTTGGGCCGCTGTTATCCGGCGGCCTTAACTTGGGCTTTGTGTTTTGGCTCTTTCCTAGTCAGTCTAGTCTACTTCTTCTTCTGAGGTTTTGTGGGTTCATGACCACTTCTTTTTCTCGCCAATCGCTGAATCATCCCGCTCCGCTCAATCGGCCCGAGCCCCAAGAGTCCTTTCGGTTTGCTTGGGAACATGTGCTCTTCTTTGCCATTTTTCACGTGGTGGCTTTGGTGGGAGGCATTTTCTTCTTCTCCTGGCCCGCTCTGGGAGTAGCCCTATTTCTCCACTGGTGTTTCGGCAGCTTAGGCATCTGCTTGGGGTACCACCGCCTGCTCAGCCATCGTAGTTTCCAGGTGCCCAAGTGGCTGGAATATGTCTTCACGACTCTCGGTGCCCTGGCCGTTCAAGGGGGGCCGATCTTTTGGGTGGGTGGCCACCGTCAGCATCACGCCTTTACCGAAGATGAGGAGAGGGATCCCTATTCTGCTCGTAAGGGCTTTTGGTGGAGCCACATACTCTGGCTGATCTACCACCGCGAAGAATTTTTTAACCCTGAGAAGTATTTTGCCTTTGCGCCCGACTTGGCTCGGGATCCCTTCTACCGCTGGCTGGATAGGTATGCTCTGCTTTTGCAACTGCCGTTGGCCGCGATACTCTACCTGCTGGGGGGCTGGTCATTCGTCGTGTACGGTATCTTTGTGCGGACAGTGCTGCTGCTGCATTGTACCTGGTTGATCAACTCGGCCAGCCACTTCTGGGGTTACCGGACTTTCGAGAGCAACGACAATGCCCGTAACCTTTGGTGGGCGGCGATTCTGACCTATGGTGAAGGGTGGCACAACAACCATCATGCCGACCCGAAGTGCGTTAAGGCCGGTTTGCGTTGGTGGGAGATCGACATGACCTACTGGGCCATTTGGCTGTTGGCGAGATTGGGCCTGGCTCGTAAGCTGCACCTGCCTGCCCAAGGCCAAGCTGCTCGCTGAACTGGTTTTTCCCAGACCTTGCAGAGGAATCATCCGGGGATCCCTATCCCTAGGGATCCCTTTTGGGTTGCAGAGAGAGCTAGTCTTCTAAGGGGCTATACTGCCACGCTCCATAGTGGTCAAGAATACGCTTAATTTGTTCTATGTCGGCATCGGGTTCTTGATGAATATGCAATGCCTCTATTTGGCTGTCTTGGTAGCGAAAGGTGGAGTTTTTTTTCCACTCCAGCTCCGTTTTCACCCCTGAAACACAAGCCAAATGGGCAGCCAATTCCCGATAAACCATCAGGGGCATAGAATCGTAGCGAACAGCGTAGCGTTTCAGCTTGGGGACGCTCACGTATGACAACCCAATCAACGTAGCTCAAAATAACTCAAGTATAGTCACTTCAAGTTAGATTAAGACGCTTCCTAACTACTCCGCGGTGTCGCCCAAATGCTCCGCATCACTTCCGCGAGCCCCCCAATCCCTCTCCCTAAGAGAGAGAAGAGCTAGGAAGCACTGCAACGGAACAGTTTCATTCCTCATTGAAATGACTATAACTTCTGGGCAATACAGTCACCAAAACCCCCCCGCTCAACACTCTTTGCTGGACACTTGACCGGCAAAATGGGATGGGACTAAGCAATTTTGTCATCGACCAAAGTGCAGCAGTTTACCTGATCCAGGCAAATCTTTCCCCATTGCAAGGCCCAGCGTACTAAGGCCACCCGATTTGCCGTTCGGGTCTTGCTCAAAATGTTGCTGATGTGATTGTCAACGGTGCGTTTGCTGATCTCTAAGCGTTCCGCAATGTCCTGATTGGTCAGTCCTGCCGCAATCAACTCAATGACTTGCAGTTCCCGTTCGGACAACAAGTCTGCGGAATGATAGTCAGTACCCATTCCGAATGCCTGCTTAAGATGAACTGTAAAGATTACCTACCCCAATTCTAGGGGATCACCCCTGAGATGGATAGCCCTGCAGCAGGGAAATCTTAGGCGATTCTCGTCCAGATTCTGGCTGCGGGCCACTGACGCGAGCGTCTTCGGGCGGGTTTCACAAGGGATCCAAGTGCTTCCGGGGCAGTTCCACCTGAACCCACAGCCCACCGGTTTGTGGGTGATTGCGCAATTGGATGGTGCCCCCATGAACCTCGACAATCTGCCGCACAATTGCCAGCCCTAGGCCGGTTCCGCCTTTGCTGCGGGCCCGCGCAGTGTCGGTGCGGTAAAAGGGCTGGAAGACCAACTCAAATTGATCCTCTGGCAGGCCGGGGCCGTGGTCGTACACCTCTAGCCGCACCTGGGATCCCTGCTCCGAAAGCACCACATGGATAGGAGAGTCGGGCTTGCCATACTTGACGGCGTTGTCCAAGAGATTGAGGATGAGGCGGTATAGGCGTTGCTCATCTCCCCAGAGGTAAATCTGGGACAATCCGCTCAGGTGCAGTTCCTGGTGTCGAGGCTTGGCCAACGGCTCTACACTTTGCCAGGCCTCGCGCACCAAACTTGCCAGATCCACCCAACGCCATTGGGAGCGGGATGCGGCTCCCAAATTGAGGGCGCTGAGTTCGAGCAAGTCTTGAACCAAATGGCTCAGGCGCAGAGTTTCATTTAGCAATCGTTCCACCCAGACTGCTTGAGCGGCATCGACCCGGCTTTGTAAAGTTTCGGCCAGCAAGCGAATGGAGGTGAGGGGGGTTTTCAGCTCGTGAGCCACATCCGAAGCCCAGCGATCCCGCTGTTGGGCCAGCATTTTTGCTTCCAGCCGGTCTTCTAAAAAAATGGCCACGTGCGCTTGCGGCAGGAGCAACCCCCAAGCCCGCAGCGGAATCGGTTTGCCATCCCCACCGGAAGGGTAGAAAATCCATTCGCGACTTTGGACAGGAGCAGCGGTCTCCTGTCGGCGGGTAGCCTCGATGAGCTGATCCAACTCATAGGAGCGCACCCATTCCAGCAAGAGCTTGATGCCCGGCTGCCATTGGCTGATGCGCAGCAGGCGCTGGGCGGCAGGATTGCACTCCAGCACCACGTTGTTTTCGTCTACCCGCAGATATCCCCAAGGGAGCCGCTGACTCAGGTATTGCCAGTTTTGCAGTTGCTGTTTTTGGTTGGCCCAATCCAGATCTTGTTGGCGAAGATAACGGCTGAGCAAGCTGAGCATCTGTTCCAGGGAGTGGAGGGGCATGGCCAGATGCACCAGGGATCCCAACCGCTGCAATTCGCGTCTGAAACGGCGCCGAGTCTGCCACAGCAGGAGCAACGTGCAAAGCAAACCGATTCCCAACCCGATCAGGATCCCGGCTTCCAGTCCCATGTTCCCACCACCTTTGCTGCCATTGTCGCTCAGGGAAGCAAGAGTGGAGGCGAAAGCCCGGTTGCCGGCCTCTTATCGACGATGTACGAGGGTGGTACTGGCTTGGTCGGTGGGCACAAGCAAGATCTCGCTGATGTTCACGTGGGGGGGACGGGTTGCCGCAAACACCACCACTTCAGCCACATCCATCGCCGTCAAGGGGGTGAGGCCCTGATACACTGCTGCCGCGCGGGCGCAATCCCCACGGAAGCGCACTTGGCTGAACTCGGTTTCCACCAGGCCCGGCTGAATCTCGGTGACGCGAATGGGGGTGCCCAGTAAATCCAGCTTCAGCCCCTCAGAGATGGCCCGCACGGCGGCCTTAGAAGCGCAATACACAGCGCCACCTGGGTAGGTCTGCCGACCGGCAATGGAGCCGATGTTCACCACATGGCCTCGACCTCGCTCCACCATGCCGGGCAAAACGGCGCGGGTAACATAGAGCAGACCCTTGAGGTTGGTATCGATCATCTCTTCCCAGTCCTGCAAGGCCCCCATGTGGAGCTTGTCCAAGCCACGACTTAAACCTGCATTGTTGACCAAGATGTCGATGTTGGCCCACGGCGAGGGCAAAGATTGAAGCGCCTGCTGCACGGCTGCCCCATCCCGCACATCCAAAGCCAGCAGGTAGGAAGGAGTGCCGTAAGCCTGCTGCAATTCCCCAGCCAGTTCCTGCAGCCGATCCTGACGACGAGCCACCAGAATCAGGCGGGCTCCAGAACGGGCAAAAAGGGTGGCACAAGCGGCCCCAATGCCGCTACTGGCTCCGGTGATGAGCACGATGGAGTTTTCAAGCATCATTTGCTAATTCAAATGCTGTGATTTCAGTTGGGTTGAGTCGGAGAAAAATGGACAGCCACCTTCAGCTTCCTCGTCAGTTCGAGGCTACAGCCATTCTAGAGTTCGAGCCACTTCCCCAGGGGGGAGCCTGGGATCCAGCAAACGAATCGTTTCTCTGCCGTTCGGTAGCGACCCTACCGCTCCCTGCAAGAGCCTAAAGAGAGCGCTCCAGCAGCTTGACGCAAGCATACAGAGTATCCAAATGGGGAGTGGGCACCCCCACCAAACGCCCCAGCTCGGTGATGGCTCCCACAATGGCCTCGATCTCCGTCCGTCGCCCCAGCTCAATATCCTGCAGCATCGAGGTGCGATGGGATCCCACGCGGGCTGCATCTTCTAGCCGCTTTTCCAAAGAGACCGGCAGCCGGATCCCCAGAGCTTGGGCCACAGCCTCAACTTCCTGCATCACCGACCAAACCAAAGCACGGGTGGGTGGGTACTGAGCGATCTCATCTTGAGCAGCTCGGGTGAGGGCGCTGATGGGATTGAAGGCGGCATTGCCCCACAGTTTCTGCCAGATCTCGGCCCGAATCTGCGAGGTGAGAGTGGTGGCAAGCTGCGCCTGTTCAAAGATGGCGGCCAAGGACTGCAACCGCCCTGACAGAGATCCATCCGGTTCCCCCAGAATGTAGCGCCCACCCCCTGTGTGCAAGACCACTCCCGGCTCTGCCAACTGCACGGCGATATACACCACACAGCCAATCACCCGCTCTATCGGCAAATGAGCAGCGATAACCCCTTCTGGATCCACGGAAGTCAGGGAATGCCCCTCAAACTCGCCGCCATGCCGGTAAAAGTACCACCAGGGGATACCATTCTGGGCAATCACAATGGGGGTGTCGGGGCCACACAGGGATCCCAGCCGAGGGGCAAGCTGCGGCAAGCTGTGGGCCTTGACCGTCACTATCAGCCAGTCCTGTGGGCCCAGGGCAGCCGGATCGTCGGTGGCTGTCAACCGCTCTACCCAGGTTTGGGAGGGATCCCCCTGCCGGATGAGCTTCAGACCTTGGGTGCGGATGGCCTGCAGGTGAGCTCCACGGGCCACGACACTGACGGGAAAGCCAGACCGAGCCAGGCATATGGCCAAGTGACTTCCCACCGCCCCAGCGCCAACGATACAAATCTTCATGAGTTTATCATCTTTCCGCCACCCACCTCATATCCAGGTGGCCAATTGACATGGAATTGACATGGAGCTGTAACAAGGCCCGATACCGGGCCCGGGAGAAATCCTCGACAGCTTTACTCTGCCCCCCCTTGGGTCACCCTTAGGATCCCGTATCCAAGCGCCACACCCACCAGGGTCAGCACAATGCAGAGTCCAGCAGTGGTGAAGATCTCGCCAGCCATAGATTAGATTCCTCGCACATGGGTTACATCGCCTTCTCAGGATATCGGATCCCCAGCCCTGGCCTTCACTCCAAGGGTGTAGCGGCCCAAACCCAACTCCTCGAAAAACAGTCGTTCTCCCAGACTTGATGAGATCCGGCTATCCGCCTCTATAATGAAAGCAATTTACAAGTCTTTACCGGCATAGGCTAAATTGTAATGCCTACAGCCGTAAAGCTTGTTTGGTGGCTCTCGAATGGCCCGTTGGGCCTCGCGAGTTGTGGAAACGGTTCTAAGTAGGGTCTTGAAGCGCTAGGGATCCTGACTTAACGGGAAACTCCTGAGCAGTTCTTGCCAAAGAGCCGTTCAAGGAAACTGAGGCAAAAGACCCGAGGGTTGAGTCTTTATACCTAGGCTCCGCTCTTGCTTCGAAGAAGCAAACTTTGTAGTTTCATTAACGTCCTCATTCATTTAGATGTCTTTAAGGAGTAGTTCAGATGACCATAGCGGTAGGGCGCGTGCGTCAGGAGCGAGGATGGTTCGACATCGTCGATGACTGGCTCAAGCGTGACAGATTCGTGTTTATCGGCTGGTCCGGGCTGCTGCTGTTCCCCTGCGCTTACCTGGCCCTGGGCGGCTGGCTCACCGGCACCACCTTTGTAACTTCCTGGTACACCCACGGGTTGGCCAGCTCCTACCTGGAAGGGTGCAACTTTTTGACCGTAGCCGTCTCCACCCCCGCCGACAGCATGGGGCACAGCCTGCTGCTGCTGTGGGGCCCCGAAGCCCAGGGGGACTTCACCCGCTGGTGCCAGATTGGGGGGCTGTGGACCTTTGTGGCCCTGCACGGAGCGCTGGGGCTGATTGGCTTTATGCTGCGGCAATTTGAGATTGCCCGGCTGGTGGGGGTGCGGCCCTACAACGCCATTGCGTTTAGCGCGCCGATAGCGGTGTTTGTGAGCGTGTTTTTGATTTACCCGCTGGGGCAGAGCAGCTGGTTTTTTGCGCCCAGCTTTGGGGTGGCGGGGATTTTCCGCTTTTTGCTGTTTTTCCAGGGGTTCCACAACTGGACGCTGAACCCGTTCCACATGATGGGGGTGGCTGGCGTTTTGGGTGGAGCGCTGTTGTGTGCCATCCATGGGGCGACGGTGGAGAACACCCTGTTTCAGGATGGGGATGCGGCCAGCACCTTTCGGGCGTTTGAGCCGACGCAGTCGGAGGAGACCTACTCGATGGTGACGGCCAACCGGTACTGGAGCCAGATTTTTGGGATAGCGTTTTCCAACAAGCGGTGGCTGCACTTTTTCATGTTGTTTGTGCCGGTGACGGGTTTGTGGATGTCGAGCATTGGGGTAGTGGGGTTGGCGCTGAACCTGCGGGCGTATGACTTTATCAGTCAGGAGGTGCGGGCAGCGGAAGACCCTGAGTTTGAGACGTTTTACACGAAGAACATTTTGCTGAACGAGGGGATTCGGGCCTGGATGGCGCCGCAGGACCAGCCCCATGAGCGCTTTGAGTTCCCTGAAGAAGTCCTCCCCCGCGGCAATGCGCTCTAAACCCACTGAGCTCGCTCGACTTTAGCTGCGGTAGATCCCTAGAGATCTGCTCTGTGAGGATGAGCGCTTGCCCAAGGGATCCCCTGCCGCGGATCCCAGTGGACAGGGAGCCCAACGGCAGGCGCTCGCGTTAATTAAACTTTTTTTGGTGTCTCTTGTTCCTGACTATCATTGGAGGTTGGTCTCTGTGACCTCGACAACATTTGGTTCTGCAGTGGTGCAAGATCGCACCCAAGGCGGATTTGCCTGGTGGGCTGGGAATGCCCGCTTGATTAATCTCTCCGGTCGGCTTTTGGGCGCCCATGTGGCCCACGCTGGCCTGATCGTCTTCTGGGCGGGAGCGATGCTGCTGTTTGAGGTGGCTCACTTCACGCCGGATCGGCCTATGTATGAGCAGGGCCTGATCTTGATGCCCCACATAGCCACTCTGGGCTGGGGGGTTGGTCCCGGCGGCGAGGTGATTGACACCTACCCCTACTTTGTCATCGGGGTGCTGCACCTGATCTCCAGCGCCGTGCTGGGGTTGGGGGGCATTTATCACGCCATTCGCGGCCCAGAAACTCTGGAGCAGTCTTTCCCCTTCTTCGGCTACGACTGGAAAGACAAGAACAAGATGACCACTATCCTGGGGATCCACCTGATCCTGTTGGGGTTGGGGGCTTTCTTGTTGGTGGCCAAGGCCATGTGGTTTGGCGGTGTCTATGACACCTGGGCTCCAGGGGGTGGCGATGTGCGGGTGATCACCAACCCCACCTTGAACCCCGCTGTGATCTTCGGCTACCTGTTTAAATCTCCTTTTGGTGGGGAAGGCTGGATCATCAGCGTTGACAACATGGAGGATGTAATCGGTGGCCACATTTACATCGGCATTATCTGCATTGCCGGTGGGATCTGGCACATCCTCACCAAGCCCTTCGGTTGGGCCCGCCGCGCCTTCATCTGGTCTGGGGAGGCCTATCTCTCCTACAGCTTGGCGGCGGTTTCCCTGATGAGCTTCATTGCCACCTGCTACATCTGGTTCAACAACACCGTCTACCCCAGCGAGTTCTACGGCCCCACTGGCCCAGAAGCCTCGCAAGCGCAAGCCCTCACCTTCATCGTGCGCGACCAGCGCCTGGGGGCGAACATTGGCCAAGCCCAAGGTCCCACCGGTCTGGGTAAATACCTGATGCGCTCCCCCACGGGCGAGATCATCTTCGGCGGCGAGACGATGCGCTTCTGGGATGTGCGGGCTCCCTGGAAAGAGCCGCTGCTGGGCCCCAATGGGTTGGATCTGGATAAGCTGAAAAACGACATTCAGCCCTGGCAAGCCCGCCGTGCAGTGGAGTACATGACCCACGCGCCGCTGGGATCCCTGAACTCGGTGGGGGGTGTGGCTACTGAAATCAACACGGTGAACTTCACCAGCCCGCGCACCTGGTTGGCCGCTCACAACTTCATCTTCGGCTTCCTGTTCTTCGTGGGTCACCTGTGGCATGCCGGTCGCGCCCGCGCCGCTGCTGCCGGTTTTGAGAAAGGTATCAACCGCGAGAACGAGCCGGTTTACCGGATGAAGCCGATCCGATAAGGGCATAAGTCCCTCTGGAATGTACCTTTGGCCCCCCTTGCCGGGGGCCTTTTTTTGGGCATCCCCCCCTCAAGGATTGGCAGAAAGAAAGTTTGGGGTGGAAACTGAAGAGCGCTGAGTCATCAGAGCAGATGCACAAGATCCCTGTTACCGTCATCACCGGATTTCTGGGATCCGGCAAGACCACGGTGATCCGTCACCTTTTGCTCAACAACCAGGGCCGCCGCATTGCCGTGTTGGTTAACGAGTTTGGCGAAGTGGGCATCGACGGCGAGTTGCTGCGGGATTGCCAACTGTGTGAGGGGGAGGGATCCATCCCCATTCTGGAGCTGGCCAACGGCTGTCTCTGCTGCACGGTGCAGGAGGAGTTTTTGCCCACCATGGAAGCTCTGTTGCAGCGGCGGGCGGAGCTAGACTGCATTTTGATTGAAACCTCAGGACTGGCCTTGCCCAAGCCGCTCGTGCAGGCTTTCCGCTGGCCCACCATTCGTACAGGCGCCACGGTGGATGCGGTGATTACGGTGGTGGATGGTCAGGCTCTGGCCTCCGGGCAACTGGTGGGGGATCCGGCGGCCCTGGAGGCGCAGCGGCAGGCTGACGAAAGTTTGGACCATGAGACTCCGCTTGAGGAATTGTTTGAGGATCAGTTGAGCTGTGCCGATTTGGTGGTGCTCACCAAGGTGGATCAGATTACCCAAGAGGAGCAAGCTCGGGTGGAAAGCTGGCTGCGGCACCACTTGCGCCCTGAGGTTCAAATCCTCCCTTGTGAGCGGGGGCAGGTTCCCCCAGAAGTGCTCTTGGGCTTTAATGCAGCGGTGGAAGACCAGCTCGAGCGCCGCCCCAGCCACCACGATCACGGGGAGGAGCATGAGCACGAAGCTTTTGAGTCTTTCTACCTCAGCTTGGAGGGAGGTTATGAGCCGGGATCCCTGGTGGCTCAGCTACGCCAGTTGGCCCAAGAGGAATGTCTTTACCGGATAAAAGGGTTTGTGGCCGTCCCCTACAAGCCGATGCGCCTGGTGCTGCAGGGGGTGGGATCCCGATTTGAAACCTACTACGACCGCCCCTGGCAACCCCAGGAGCCGCGCTTGACCCGACTGGTGCTGATTGGGCAAAACCTCAACCGAGAGCGCATTGCCGCCCAGCTCCAGGCCTTGGCCATCAGAGAAACGGTGGCCCCCACCGGCTGATCCCTGTCGGAGGCGAGTGGGATCCCTTGGGTCCTCGGCTCTCATCCCCCCGTCCCAGAGGGAAAGGAAGCAGCGTCCAGTTCTACTGTTACTCAAAGGTGGTCTAGAGGTAGGTATCCAAAAGAGAGGCCACGGTGGGGAAGTGGCAGCGCAAACCCAGGGTTTCTGGGGAAATGGCCGGGTAAACAAAATGGCGCTGGCGCAGACAGAACTCATCCCAGGCTGAAAGCCGCACCCGAAATAGAAAGGCCAAGCCGCGAACGAGAACCGGGGGCAGAGGCACTCGGAAATAGATCCGTTTTTTGAAATAAGCACACATCTGTTCCACACATTCATCCCAGGAGAGGGGGGGATTGCCCAACACCCAATCGCCACCACCAGGCAGATGGGCCACCCAGTGGGCGACCATCTCGGCCACATCGGCAGCGTGGATAAAGTGGAAGCTGGCATCCACCCGCAAAAAGCGGATCAGATCCAGCCAGCGGAGAACGTCCTTGAGGCCGGCAGTGATGTGGGAGTAGGGGTGGTGGGGGCTGCCGCCAAAGAGCAGGGTGGGATAAAGGGTGAGCAGGCGCTCCGGCCAGAAGCCGCTTTCCTGCCGCCGCAGCAGCATCTCGTACTTGCTGCGGATGTAGTCGGTGCCGGCCCGTCCGGCGATGGCCAAAGGCTCCAGGTCCTGGTTTAAAAGGCTGGCCGTGGAAAAGTAGATCACCTGCTGACAGCGCTCCGGATCCAACAACTGAAAGAGCTCCAGGGTGTGGGTAACATTCACGGCCCAAGCCAGGGCGGGATCCCCCCAAGCCGCTGCCATGTGGATCAGCCCATCCATCTGGCGCAGCAGAGCGGCGTGTTCCCGGATGCGCAGGAGATCGCCGGGTACTAGGGTGATAGGGGCGGGCAACCGTTCTAGGGGCAGCCGCAGGCGGCTGGTCTCGCGGATGAGAACGTACAGGTGGTAGGCGGGCTGCTCAGGAAACTCGGGATCCCTTTGCTGGGCCAGGCGCTCCAACACATAGTGCCCCAGGCAGCCGCTAGCGCCGGTAAGAAACAGATTTCGCAAGAGGTCTTCCCAACGGGACTCGATGAAAAAAGCTTCTGACTAGTGTACCGCTTCAGCTTCTGTCTGCCGGACTGCCTGAGCCCTCAATTCCCCTGCAAGAGAGCCGCTCGACTTGGCAAACCCCACACTGGAAATCTGGCCGCAAGGATGTCAGCTAGAAATCGCAGGAGCCCCGCACTGTACCCGTAGGGTCAGTGCCGGGAGGAATGCGCTTTGATGAAGTACAATGAACTTATGAGCCAAA